>DATFYI010000118.1:0-16062 GCA_035315125.1 Anaerolineaceae bacterium
GACAAATTATCGAAATAACCCAGAATGTGAGTACCCGGCTTCTGTGGACTTACGCCGGTCCTATGAAGCGATAATATACGACTCCCAATAAACCGGGAGCCGTATTTTTTGAAATAAAAATAAAAGAGAAGATCAGATTACTCGGACTCCAACCATTTTAAATAGTCCACTAATAAACGCACGCCAAATCCGGTTGCTCCTTTTGGATTGAGCCGGGTTTCCTTGTCATTGTCAGCTACCCCGGCGATATCCAGATGAGCCCATGGGATTTCATCATTCACAAACTGTTTCAAAAATATGCCACCGAAAATCGGAGCGCCGTCGCGGCCTCCCGAGTTTTTGAGATCGGCGTCATCACCTTTAATGGATTGAAAATAGTCGTCATCCAAAGGTAGCTGCCACAATCTCTCGTGAGTGCGTTCACCAGCATCGTACAGATGCTTGACCAACTCGGGATTGTTAGACATAATCCCGGCGCGGACATGCCCTAGAGCTGTGACAACCCCGCCTGTCAGGGTTGCAAGATCGATCAAAACACGTGGTTGATATTTTTGCTGTGCGTATGTCAACGCATCGGCTAAAACCAAACGTCCCTCGGCATCCGTGGTAATAATCTCAACCGTTTTTCCGGAGAGCATGGTTAAAATGTCGTCCGGACGGTAAGCTTCGGCCGAAATCATGTTCTCGGCCGCCGAAATGATACCAACCAGAGGAGTTTTTAGCTTTAACTCTGCTGCGGCCAGTAGCGTTGCCAAAACAGTGATACCGCCTGATTTGTCGAACTTCATTCCTTGAATATTATTTGTGTCTTTAATCGAGTATCCACCAGTATCAAACGTTATTGCTTTTCCGACTAACGCGACCGGTTTGACGCCATGTGCAAAGTCGGTTGGCGGATATTGCAGAATAATTAGACGTGGCGGGGTCTTGCTGCCGCTGCCTACCCCCAATATGCCCCCAGCATTCAACTTGGCCAACTCTTTCTCATCCAAAACCGTGCATTTTAAACCGTGCTTTTGAGCTAATTCATTTACATGATCCGCCAGGGAAACCGGATTGATGATATTGGCTGGTTGTTGAGCCAGATCGCGTGCCAGGTTAACCGCCCAGGTGACGGTCTCGACCTGTTTTATTAAATTAGAAATTTCTTCTTTGGTTTTGGAAGTGTGGATTACGATCAGAATATCGGAGGTGCTGTCATTGCTTGATGTTTTATAACGGTTATTTCGGAAGGATCCCAGTCGCAGCCCTTCACAAAAAGCTTGTAAGGCCTGCCCGACGCCATAATCCTGGAAAAAGTCCAGATCAAAATCAGCACGTTCGACGCTGTTTTCTATCAGCCAATTTGCTGAAGCCCGTCCGGCCGATCGGAAATTTTCAGAGGTAATATTGTTTTGTTTTCCTAAAGATATGATCAGCGTCTGCCCGCTTGTATTCTTCACAAGCAGTGTATCCCCGATTTCTTTCCCTGGTTGGCCCAACTGCCCTTCCCCTGAGGCTGCCAAACATTGAATGCTCAATTCAACAGGTTCCCGGATTGGACCTGCAATCTTGATCGTCAGGATTGTCTTGTATTCCCCAATAGTATTTCGCATGTTACTACTCCCTCGAATGATATTTTAAAAGTTAAATTATTCGCCTGAAATCTCCCACAGGATGATTTCCGGTGGGCAGAGAAAACGGACCCGCGGGGCCGCGCATCCTTCCATCCCGATGCCGTGGGTGACATATAAAGTCATATCGGCAATTTGATAGCGGCCGCTATCAAATCTTTTGTTATACAATGAGCCGGTTACAATTGCCCCAAACAATGGTAGCCGAATCTGTCCGCCGTGAGTGTGACCGGAGAGTTGTAAATCAATTCCGGCGTTACAGGCATAGGCCGCCAGATCAGGAGAATGATGGAGCAGTAAATTGAAATTTCCATTTGCATTTTCCATCAACGTATTCAGCTGCGGTCCATCCAGGTAAGGGCGATGTGTGCAGTTTAAGCCAATCAATTCCAGGCAATCTTGCCCGATATCGATCTTGATCTTTTCGTCACGCAGCCAACGAATAGGCAAATCGTCCAATAGTTTTGGTATATTTTCGGAGATATCTACGGCTGAGCTGCCAGTAACTGCATAAACACCTAGAGGCGCTTTCCAACTGCTCATGATTTTGCGAGCATCTTGCCAGGCCTGTTGATCCTGTAAATAAGATAGATTTAGAATATCACCAGAAAACAGGATCAGATCAGGATGGAGGCTTTCGATCAATCTGTTAAGATTTATTTCACGAGCGGTGATCCGCTCGATGTGCAAGTCGCCCAGGTGTAAAATTCGTACCGGTGTAGTGTTGTGCAACTTTGGGCTGGTCAATTTTTGATAGGTAACCCTTAAGTGTTGAGGTTCTATCCAGAAGCCATAGATAACCAGAAGAGTTCCAAGAATCTGTAGCGGCAACGTCAGCGTAAAAGGGAGCAACGCCACAAAGCAGCGTGCTACTGCCAGGAACACGACCGGAGGTTTTGGAGGACCAAATGATCTTCCAGCCTTCGGTAACCCGGCCAGTAAGAGCCAATCCAGCAAGAAAAAGCCCCATAATCCAAGTATGTAATACCAGCGCCCAAAAGTTGGCAGGGCTGCTAGAACAAGCAACATGACTGCAAAAAGCAGTCCTGGTATCTCTTCTAAATGTTCAGCTTTGTGCAGAAAAATGTCAATGACGTTACCGGCTTCCCCTGGGTAGGTTTTTAACCCATTAAATTCGATGATCGGGATGCCCTGGTCTTTCATACATTGAGATTCTCTGATCGGAGAGCGGGCGATATTTCGGACAAAGCGCCAACCAGCTCGCGGCAGAAATCTGGAATATCCGCTACCACACGACCCCAAACAAGGTTGCCACTTCGAAATGCAGGTGCATCGCGCCAGGTCGCTCCAGCATTGATCAGATCGTCCTTAATGCCTTCACTGCCGGTTGCATCATGCCCGCGAATAATATCCGCACTGGCCCCTACCAGACCTGCATGACAAATCATCGCCACGATTTTTCCGGAGTGATACATCTGGCGAACCAATTGTTTGACACCTTCATAGCGGCGCAGCTTATCCGGCGCCCACCCGCCCGGAATAACGATTGCATCGAAATCAGCTGCATCCAGGGTATCGAAACTTACCTCGGCTTTACCAGCAATACCGATCTTACCGTGGTATGTTTCCTTCGCAACCGGTCCTGCGATGGTAACAGAAGCACCTTCTTCCTTCAACCGCATTACTGGCACCCAAAATTCGAGATCTTCAAATTCCGGCCCGATCAAGTAAATAACTTTGATACCTTCAAGTTTCATTTTATTCACCTCTCAGGGATATATATACCCAAATTATGCTGGAATGTCAAATGGTAAAAGGATTCATAAGATACATAAAAAAATCCCGGCCAAAGACCGGGATTGTTATTCAGGAATTCTTATAAGCCCACTATGACCTGGCTATACATATTTCCGACACCAGGTCCGAGTATATATACTAAAACGACCACAACAACAACAATGAAAGTAAAAATTAATGCATATTCTAATAATCCCTGACCGCTTTCCAGAGCGACTTTTCGCATATTGTTTCACACCCCCTTTCCTTTAATATTCCTTTATCAGCGGAACGATGTAATGATTATAGTAATGTTTTATTGGGTTAATATTAAAAAAACGCAAATTTGATAATTATCTTTTTAGACAAAAAATCCTCCTGACCAGAGCCAGGAGGATTGATTTAAATTCTGGACTGATTACTGGGAATTATCCGGGAAAGAACAGCAAAGAACCAGCTCGCGCGCTGTCCTAACTTCATCCAGACGACCAACCGGTGTATCGTGCGGAGCGCTCTTTAAAAGATCCGGTGTGCTATGTGCTTCCTCCGCAATCTTGATCAAAGCATCAGCAAACGCATCCAACGTCTGTTTGCTTTCGGTTTCAGTCGGCTCGATCATCAGCGCTTCATGCACGATCAATGGGAAATAATTCGTCGGTGGATGGAATTTGTAGTCCATCAAACGCTTGGCGATATCCAGCGCATGAACATCGGGAGCGTCTTCCCAGCAACCTTCCATCACAAATTCATGCATGCAAATCCGATCAAACGGCACATTATAGGTGCCGTGCAGGCGTGCTAACAGGTAGTTTGCATTCAAAACAGCGTATTCGGCGATTTCACGCAGTCCATATGGCCCTTGCATGCTAATATAGGTAAATGCCCGAACCATCATGCCAAATTGACCGTAGAAAGATTTTACCCGGCCAATCGATTTTGAAGGCATACGGAAGCCATATAGGGGAGGTACATCTTCATTCCCTTGCTCGAGAATATCAACGACCGGGCCTGGCAGGAAATCAGCAAGTGCTGCGGTAACACCTATCGGACCAGAACCCGGTCCACCGCCGCCATGCGGGGTAGAAAATGTTTTATGCAGATTGAAGTGCATAACATCGATGCCGACACTGGCAGGGCGAACAATGCCGAGCAGTGCGTTCAAATTGGCACCGTCGCCATACACCAAACCTCCAACGCTGTGTACGATCTTAGAAACCTCTTTTACGTTGCAGTCGAACAGGCCCAAAGTGTTTGGATTCGTCAGCATTAACCCGGCTACGGTTTGATCACATACAGTTTTCAGCGCTTCCAGGTCAACATTTCCATCCTTATCAGTCGGAATATTGACAACCTCGAAACCGCTCATGGCCGAGCTGGCCGGGTTGGTGCCGTGGGCAGAGTCAGGGATCAAAATCTTCTTTCGGCCCTTGTCACCACGGGAATGGTGAAAAGCGCGAATGATCATAACTCCGCTCAATTCTCCCTGGGCTCCTGCGGCTGGTTGTAAACTGATCGCCTTATAACCACTGATTTCTTCCAGCCATTCCTGTAACTGGTACATCAAAGCCAGGTTGCCCTGTACGGTTTCGATGGGTTGCAGCGGATGTGTGAAGGCAAAGCCGGGCAGGCGCGCCGTTTCCTCATTGATCTTGGGGTTGTACTTCATTGTACAAGAGCCCAGAGGGTAAAACCCTCCGTCGATACTGTAATTGAGAGAGGATAGATGGGTAAAATGCCGGATTACGTCCAGCTCAGACAACTCGGGTAGAGGCAGGTCTTTACGTACAAGCATATCCGGCAACGGAGTGGTTGGTACATCTGGCTCAGGGTAACGTACACCGATCCGTCCTGGCGATGATAATTCGTAAATCGTAGGTTCACTCATGGGCCACCTCCTGCAAGACATCACAGAAGAGATCTATTTCTTCGCGAGTATTCATCTCGGTAACTGCCACCAGCATGCGATCCTTTAAAGAAGGATAGTCTTGGCCCAAGTTATAACCACCCAGAATACCGTGATCTAGCAAATGCATATTGATATCATCGACCGAATGCGGGCAGCAGACCACAAACTCATGGAAAAAAGGCGCATTCGAGCAAACTTTATAGCCCGAAATCCCGGAAATCTGCTCAGATGCATAATGAGCCTTCTGATAACAAAGCTCAGCTACCTGGCGCAGACCATTTTTTCCTAAAAGGCTGAGATAAATCGTGGCCGCCAAGGCCATCAGTGCCTGGTTGGTGCAGATGTTTGAGGTGGCTTTTTCGCGGCGAATATGTTGCTCGCGCGCTGTCAGTGTTAATACATAGCCTCGCCGACCTTGATTATCGTAAGCCTCGCCAACCAACCGACCGGAAAGTTTGCGCACCAGATCTTTGCGAGCGGCAAACATTCCCAGGTAGGGTCCACCAAAAGAGAGTGGAATACCGAGGGGCTGGCCTTCTCCGACCGCCATGTCGGCTCCAAAATCTCCTGGTGTTTTCAGAATACCGAGGGCAGTGGGATTGACTATCATCGCAACCAGTGCACCGACTTCATGGGCTTTTTCCACCAGATGAGTGAAATCATAAATTCGTCCAAAGAAATCAGGATATTGGACCAAAAGGAGAGCAGTATTATTATCCAGCTTGCTGGCCAATAGTTCTGGGCTGGAAAATGGATCACCAGTATCTTCGTCGGTGACGATCTCCACCTGCTGGTAGCCGCACAGATAAGTGCAGAGTGTGGCTAGATATTGTGGGTGAACCGACTGGGATACTACGAATTTATTTCTTTTACCGCGGAAGTGGTGGTATGCCAGTATGCCAGCTTCTGCAGTGGCTGTTGCGCCATCATAATGCGAGGCATTACTGGTCTCCATACCGGTCAGTGCGGCAATCAGGCTTTGATATTCAAAGATTGCTTGCAGAGTACCTTGAGATTCTTCTGGTTGGTATGGAGTATAAGCTGTATAGAATTCACCCCGGCGCAAGAGACTATCGATTGCGGCGGGAATGTAGTGATTATAGGCACCAGCACCGAGAAAACAGGCCAGATCGCGTGTAGATTCGTTTGCCATCGCCAGATCCTGCATCTGCGCCATGACTTCCATTTCCGTCAGGGCCGGCGGCAGGTTCAGCCTTGGAAATCGATTTGCTTCCGGCACGTCGTTAAACAAATCTTCCAATTTGTTCAGACCGATCGTGTGGAGCATTTCCTCTTTTTCTGGATCGGTATGGGGAATATACATTAATGACTCCGTTCCTCGCAATACTTTTGGTATGCGACGGCATCCATTAGGTCGTTCATTTCTTTAAGGTTGTCCAAGGATAGTTTCAACATCCAGCCAGCTCCAAATGGATCGGAATTAACCACTTCGGGGGTTTGCGGAAGTTTCTCATTGATCTCTGTGATCGCCCCGCTGACGGGCAAGTTGACATCGGCGGCGGCTTTCACTGATTCTAAAGTCGCACAGATTGCGTTTCTTAGCAAGTGTTCTCCAACTTCAACAGGTATCTCCACATAAACAATATCTGAAAGCTGTTCCTGGGCATAGTCGCTGATGCCGATGGTGGCGACATTGCCATCTACTTTTACCCATTCATCGGATTTTGTGTACTTGAGATTGGTCGGAATATTCATGGGATTGCCTCCTGGACAGATTAATTACAAATGATGAAAAGGGCACACGCCCCTATAAAGCGTGTGCCCTCTGTCAATAACCTGAGAGATTCACCCGGTTAAAGGTTTGCCCCGTCGGTGTCTTGCGACTTTTCAGAGGTTTGCGAAAAACCGGGTCCTTTTACCTGAGAGTTTCATCTGAAACACACGGTTCTCAGATTTGCCCCTTCGGTGCCTTCCGGAAATGAAAGGTCTCTTCCCGATTTTCCGACGTCTATTCTCATTCTAAAGATGAGTGGAAGAAAAGTCAAGATATTTATTGGAGTAATCCACGCCATCCATTTTCCAAACTTTTCCTTTCAGATTTGCCCTTGATATATTTCCGCTATTTGAGTTTGGGATTGCTAAAGTGGGTGCAGGACCTGATTGTGGTCTGGGAGATGAAAGATTTGGTCGAATGAGCAATATTTGCCAGATTAGAACAACAATTATCAATATCATTCCAAAGCCAATCAATAAGATAGGACCGATGGGGATACGTTTAACAGGTTTGATCATTTTATGTGCCAGTAAACTTTCTGGGGATAGAAATTGTAACTGTAGATATTCTATCCGAAAAGTCCGCTGGTAACCTTAATGGAAGCTATGAGTTAGCTGAATTACAGATAAGTTAAAGCTCAATATCGAATTCGCCGGCTTGAATCGGGTGGAAATCCCCCACTTCGACATCGAAACGTTGGCGCCAACGGATTAACTCCATTGAGAAGGTCAACCAATTCTTCTCATTAATATTAATCGCCCCATGATTTAATTTTTCCTGAATGTGATCAGCGCTATCCGTCCTGGCGCTTTCTACGGGTTGCCTTGAGGTTAGAAATGTATCCAGGTTCCATAATAAAATTGTGCCGTCCTGGCTGCTACTGACTAAACTCTCACCATTTGGAGAGAGTGCCAGCGAATTGATCAATTTTTGATGCACCATCAACGGGTTAGATAAGATTTCTTTGCCGGTTGAAATACTCCAAAGTTTTATCAACCCGTTATCCGTTGCCCCTATTAACACCTGCTCATTGGGGTGGATTAATAAGGAAGTTATCTTCGTGGACGTATTGGAACTGGCGTTGGGGTCGATTTGGGTTAATTGTCGTCCACTTTGGTAATTCCAAATTCGGATAGTCTGATCACGACCGTAACTGGCAGCAATTTGACCAGATGGCGATGCTACCAAACAGGTTACTGTACCAATATGACCATCCATTTTTCTAACCAACTGGCCGTCCGGCAAGCTCCATACCCGGATGGCTGGATCTACTCCACATGTAAGCAGAAAATGGCCTTCCGGGCTGATGGCCAGTGCGAATAATTCGCCGTAACCTGCCTCAATGGATTTTACCTCGCTGCCCTGGGGGAATCTCCAGATACGAATCGAACCATCGAAACCTCCACTGATCATAGATCGTTCGTCCGGAAGAAGGATAATTGAACGAATCTGGTTGGTATGTCCTGCCAGAGTCTTTATCAGTTTTCCTTCAGGTAAGTAATAAATCCGCAGATAATTGTCCCCGCTTGCGGCAGCCAGATATTCCGCCCCAGACGAAAGTGCCATTGTTCTGGTTTGAGGGTCTGGTGTGGACCAGGGAGCAGCGTAAACATGACCGTCAGGGATCTGCCAATGGCAAATCAAAGCGTCGCTGCGTCCAGCTACCAGATGTCGTCCATCCGGACTAAAAGCCAGACAGGCTGCGTTGCCCGGTGGGTTCTCCAATCTCTTCGGACTCCTGATTTCTGGTGGCGTTTGTAACCCTTCTCGGATTAGATCGATCAGGATATTGAATTCATTTTTCTCTTCATCCCTGCTTGGGACCCAGCCGACTGTATCCAGAATTTTTAGAATATTGGCATCCCAGATTGGTGGGGCGGATTGCGCCAATTGCCAGAGCTCTTCCCATTTGTTGGATTCTTTCAACCTTTGGAGTGTATGTTCCCAATCGGCGTCGGACATATCCCTCAGCCAACGCAGGTGGCTGCCAGTCGAAAGCAAACCGAGCCATTCAGTTTGGCCAGAATACCGGGAAGTAGACAAGATTCTGCGGCGCAAGTGGGCGTTGGCGTTTTCATATGCAGTACATAAGAGGGTTGAATTAAAATCCAGGCGTTCATATTCCGGCCAATTGTTGCTCAGGAAATAAAACAAAGCTCGTTGGATAGCTTCTTGAGGAGCGTAAGCTTTATCGTAGGCAATTGCCCTGGCTTGTGGGTTCTCTGTCTCGATAAACAGCTCGCAAATGGCATCCTGGGCAGGCAAAGAGCCTTGTTCAGCCATTTTTTCCAGCAGAGAAAAGAGCAGAGCGCGCTCATGATCCAGGTAAAGACTATAGCATTGAACCAAATCATGGATTGATTCAAACGATCCTTCCTGAATCCCTTGAACAATTTGAGTCCAATTTTTTAAATGGGCTTTATTAGCCGCGTCCAATATAACCTGCTGGATAGCTCTTTCTGCTGAGAGAAAATAATTCGTCAGTAGCTTTAAATCAGGGTCAGTTTTTTGGAAAAGATCTAAATTTCCAACAATAAGCGCAAAAACTGCCTCGGTTGTCTGGTCGGCAAAACGGATATTGGATTGTTCAATGGCCAATTGTGCTGCAACAAAGTTTTGCTCAATCGCTAATCGATAAATTGCCTGGCTAGCCAATGGGGTGTCTGCTACAGCAAGGTCAACCAATGATTGTAAAGCCAGATCCTGAATTTGCGTCAGGGGACTTAATAGCGCAGTTTTTTCTAAAAGGGTAATCGCTTCTGCGCCTCGATCTTCGCGTAACGATAATACTATTCCTTTGCTAAGAAGCAATCGTAATAGATCCGGTTGTAGCTTATTTGGATCAGCAGATCCATTTAATATCTGGAAGAATAATTCAAAATCAATCAATTCATACACTTCAAATTACCAATGGACTGGATTAATTCCTGTGAAATGGATTTCACCCAGCTCGCTTAATATAATTTCGGCAACTGGAACTTCTTGTAGGTCGTTGATCGTGTAGCGAGATGTAAGAAAATGGGCTGTTTTGTTAGCCGAGCCAATTAAAGATGAGGCTAATCGCTGTGATGCTTCGTACCTTCCCGCAATTAAAACATCAACATAATCCAATAGCCCCGCTATCTTGCGCATCTTTTGGATTTCAGTCCAGGTATAACCGCTGAATAAGAGCACCGATAAAGCAGTCTCCTGTTTGATCCTTTTAAGTAGAGCCTGTAAAGCGGGTCGCTGCTGGAGGGGTTCGCCCCCGCTGATTGTAAATCCTTCAAGATCATCTCGCCTAGCCAGAATTTTATCCATCAAGGAACTGATTGGCCAGTTTTCACCTGCAATCGAAGTGTGTGTTTGTGGGTTAAAACATCCCGGGCAAGCCAGGCTGCAGCCCTGCACCCAAAGCACTGCTCTCAAACCGGGGCCATTTGCTCTGCTGGAAGGTTCAAAATGGTGGACACGCAATAGTAAGTCGTTCATTTCTCGAATGCATTTCGAAGGTATTGGAAAGGTTTAAAAATCCTCACCCTTTTGAGCTTCTAATTTGTTGATTCTGGTCGATTGGGTTTCCTAATTCATTTTGGGCTTCAGGCGTCATCTGTCGTAAAAGAACTTGCCCACCCAGAGCAGTTTCAAGATCCCGGGTTAAATCCAAACAGGTTGTGCCTTTGGCTCCTAGTACGTGAATTTGTACCTGGCCATTTTTATCGATCGTTACTTCAATTTCCTGAATCTCCATGGCTTTTACCCATCCTTCAGGCCATCCGTCTTAGAACCAACCGGATTTGACCATCTTTCTGTTTTTCTTCATTTACAAGAGTAAATCCTTGTTCAGCCAATTTTGAGCAAGCGGCGTGATAGGCATAGCGCTGCAATAACTGGTTTGTGAAATCTTTCTGCTTCAAATTGCGCACACCAAACCAATCCGCCACGATTTCATAAGCGTCTCCGGATTTTTGGAAACCAATATCATTGCTCAAGCGTAATGGTAGCTTTATTTCAACATGGGTATGTTGTCCGCCAAAACCTTTTACTTCAAGATCGCCTTCCTCGTACGAGAAACCCAGGTCTTGAAGGGCCATCAGTAATAATTCTTTTTCAACCATCTGAGTCTTAATGCGTGAGATATGAGACATAGAGAATGCTTTCAGTGATTATGTGAGTTTAACTACTGGAAAATCCCGGTGGGTCAGCACACCCGTTTTTATGTCTCGGGCGGTGATCGTAAGGCGCTTGTTAGCGTCAATGCGGAACTCTACCTCAAAGCGTGGTTCGCCTTGTTGCGCAGCAGGATCAGCAATAAGAAAGGTGGGGTTATGTTCGTTCATCCAGAATAACGAGCGTTGTTCCTGCTCATTGGGTGTCAACGGTACAATGCGGGCTGCCCCGCCGGGATCGAAAACCAGTTCCATAGTTTCTCGATATTGATCATGCTGTTGGCCCATCTCAAAAATTGCAATCCCCATTTGCCGCTGCCCTTCGTAAGATGCTTTGATCGAAAGTCTGGCCAGCGGTTCAGGAGTTGGATAAGCAGTTCCTCTTTGCACAATTATGCGATAATCATACTCTTTTTTCTGCGGATTTACAAAACGGATACCATAATCATGCTGGATAAAGTCATAAAAATCTATTCCAGCCACAAATGCTGCAGCACCTCGCGCAATTGCATCCAGAGGATGGTCAAATTTGACCCGGTCTCTGTCAAAAATTTGCCGCAGGGATCGTTGTACCGATGGAATCTGACTTGACCCGCCTACCATCATAACTTGATGAATAGCATCCAAATCGTAGCCACGCTCGCGGGCGCTGTTTATTGCAGATCGAATGGTGTGGTCAATCTCGGAGTATAAATTATGACGTTCCAGTAGCTCCTCAAACTGGCTGCGCGTAAACTCGGCTTCCAAAACTCTGCCAGTTTCTGGGTTCATGACGGACAGACTGGCCTGATTGTTAAAGGATAGTTTTTCCTTGATCTGTTCACATTCTACCAGCAAGATGTTGCTGATACGCCGAACTTCTTCTTCGCTATCTTGCCTGCAGTTCAAACGCAAAACCTCTTCAAAAATCCATTGGTCGATGTGGGTTCCGCCTAAATCACGACCGGCTTTGCCAAGTACGCGGCAGCGCCGGACGGCGCCTTGCTTTTGCTCAGGTTCCATTAATACAACCGATGTATGCAGCGTGCCACCGCCAAAATCGAAAATCATATAGGCTTGACCCGGCTGAATTGCAGCGCCATAGCCCAGAGCAGCCGCCGAAGGCTCGTCAATCAACCGGTAACGATTTATCCTGGCTGCTTCTGCCACAGTAGAAAGCCAATTTTCATAGTGTTCGTAGCTTTCTACCGGAACACTCAGAGCAATTTCTTCATCTTCGAGATTGATTTCCTGGGCGGCAAAAAGCAACACTGTACTGAGAAAATCCTGACCGGCAATCAACGGGCTGATTTCGCGCCCGTCCACATTTACTTTGATTTGACTGCGGTGATTGATATAACGCTTCATCCAGCGGAAAGTTCGTTCAGACTGATATAACGATCGCTGCAGGACCTGATTGCCGATCCAGCGTTTACCATCCTCCGCATAATGCACTAGAGAAGGAATAACCGAGATTTGTTCTCCACCTTGCTCGTAAAAGCGGGAAAATTCAGGTATGTGCAGGAGAAAGCTTTCTTTTCTGGTTTCATCCCATAGCCCCAGTACTGTATTCGATGTACCAAAATCAACTGCGAACCGGCCGGTCATCCTGCACCTTCAATCGCCTCTACCACTGCTTTGCGTAAGATTTTCCCTTGATAGGAGATGCCAATAAATCGAACAATAACCAGTTGGCCTGACAAAAAAGAACTGGCGGCACTGATTGGTAAATGAACATTCGGATCGAATCTTACTTGCTGGCCTGGCTGTTCAAGTAGTTTTAATCCGTTTTGTTCCAGGGTACGGATCAGTCGCTCTGTTATCAACAGTATATCTTTGGGTTGTATGGCTTTGTTCTGTTCCTTGGACAGGTAGTTTTGTGTTACGAGTTGGACGATTATCGGAGCCAGGTTGCTATACAATGTTTCCACCGTTGCCCTGGCATTTTCGCTTAAAAGGTCTTTCTGATTCAATCGAAGGCGTTCTAATTCCTGATTGAGCTGTTCAATTTTCAATTCTCGATCGTGCGAATCTAATTGCAATGCTTTGATCTCATTCTGAAGTGAAAGCAAATTGTCGTTATCAGAAGTTAGTAATGGATCGTTTTGGTTGGTCTCAGGAACTAATTTCATTGATCGATCGTCTCATCGTCAATGAGTATATCAAATTCACCCATCTGAATGGTAGGGATTTCATCGACTTCGATATCATATCGGTAACGGTGCTGGATCAAAATGCGAAGAAACTCAAGCGTTCTTTCCAGTTCTGGATTGATCTGCTTGCTTTCGATTAATGAGTTGATCACAGCCAAATGATCCGGTTTTAATTGGGCTATTGGTTGGGAAAGCAGCGATGGGACTTCCAGAATCCGTAGATCCCAAAGAATCAGCTCTGCTTCATTGCTGCCAGTGGCCATAAAAGCACCATCCGGTGATGTTTGAAGGGAAGTCAGACGCTTTCCTGAATAGGTTATTGATCCGGTCAGTTTGCAATCCGGCCAGTGATGAAATTGGATAAGCCCAGATGCTCCGGCGCTTAAGATCAGGTTACGGTTCGGCAAGAAAATTAACCCTTCAACCGGGCCGCTCTGCTGGGTAAGCAGGGATTTTCGGATCTGTTTCTCTCCGAAGATGTCGTGATAAATCACTGCCTGACCATTAAGCTGTCCAACAATGACATCCTTGCTGTCCAAAGAGAATACGGCACAATGCGCCATGCTGATATGAATTTGTGAGTTATCAGCTCGGCTTGAAGGGATGAATACGGTTTTCAGATCTGGCAAACTAACCAAACTGGGTTGGTGATGAAATAGGGCCGCCTTTTTAGCGTCTGGCGATGAGCAGATCGAGCGAGGCCAGAAGTCAAATTTTTTCTCAGCCACCAACGAATGTTTTGCGATGTCCCAGACTACGGCGCGATTATCTCTGCCAGTAGTAAGTACGAAATTCTCATCAAAGGTTTCCAGACCCGTAATTGCGCCGGTGTGAGTGCCCAAACTGCTGATTTTCGAGGATTGGGTTGTATAGACAGTGCAAGATTCCTGGCGAAGGGAACGCTCGGCGCATAATAAAGTGCCAGATTTCGTATAGGCAACTTTCCCAATTGAATGTTTGAAACTATTGAATACTTGTTCGACCTGACCTTGCTTATAATTCCACAAGATAGCATGGCGGCTGCCTGTACCAATTGCCAGAACCGGTTGGGATGGAGAAAAAGCAACTGAATTAATCCGTCCGGGTGCTTTTAGGTGGGCCCTTTCAATAGCAATTGGCGCCATTTTGATGAGGTCGTTGCCATCCAACGCCAAATGAGAAGTCGCCAGATTTATTAATTCCAATAAAATTGACTGATCTTCCGAGTTAAACGGTATCCAATTGGTATTGGCAATTGTCTGGACAATTTTGACCGACCAGGGTAAAGCTAATTCGAATACCAGATCCCACAATTTTTGCCATTCGTGCGCACCGGCGAGTAAATTGAGCAGCGTTTGGATCTCATCTGAGCTGTAACTACCGACATTGGCATGCTCATCCATCCCAGCCAGGATGCCCAGGTAACTGGTATTACCAGTAGCTTGAATTTCTCTGACGATGCGCTGGCGTAATTCAGAATCTGCTGTCTCGTAAATTACCCTCATCAAACGTTGGTCAAAGTCAAGGGCATCATATTTGGGCCACTGCTGCATCAAGAAAAGAAAAAGAGCTTTTTGGCCTGTTTCCTGTGGCAGATAACCAGCCGCCAGCGCGATTTCTTTGGCAATTGGATTATCCTGCTCGATAGCCAATTGGCAAAGTCTTTCCCTGGCTTCAATGGATTCCAAATTCAATAACGCCTGTCTGGCATTATCCCGGACGACTTGATCCGAATCCTGGCAGTCTTCTAACAATTCGTTTACACCGTCCGCGATTGTCTTGCAAGCGATATCCACCCTGGCCAATTTGAGTGCACAAAGTATATGCACCTTGAGTGGTTTTGGAGGAAGATAATGGGCCTGGACGATGGCTTGTTCAAGTAACGGCTGGCGGGTGTCAAGCCACTTTTGGCAGATCATTTGAATCATTTCTTCATTTTGCAAGTTATATAAGCAGTATTTCGCACGGCTGGCGATTTCGATATCCGCATCGTTGCAGCATATTAATAGCGGTTCAACAACTTCCCCTTTTCCCTGCAGTACAATCTCAATTCGGTTGAGTTTTAACGCGGTTAGCATTCGCACTAAACTTGGGTCTCGCGCCAGATACCCGGCCTGAACAATGATCTTATCCAGGAAAGTCAAACGAGTTTGGGCCCAAAGGCTGCATAAATAATTAATAGCATTCTGGTTTTTTAATTTGGCGATTGCCTGGAGCGCTCGTTCAGCTAATTTTCTCTCAGAATCCTGGCAGGCCTGAATGAGCGGCTCGATCATTTCCTTGTCGGAGTTTTCCAAAAATGATAGCTTATCCAACCACAGCAAGCTCATGACTCTAGTGCGCAGAGGTGATGAGGCGGGCTGGCCGAGTTTTAATAATATCTGCCCCAACTCTGGCTGGCGAGTTTCGCACCAGGCATCCCAGGCGCCGTTGAGGCTGGCTTGAGGGGCGAGCTTACTGATTGCCAGGCCGGCGTCCTGGCGGAGTACATGATCAGGGTTTGAGGACATGGCCTTGCCCAGGGCTTTGGCTGCAGGAAAAGAACCTGCCAGAGTTTGACGAACCAGACTTTTCAAAGCTGTACGCCGTAGGATTTCGCCAACCAACGGCAGTTGGTTTCGGAGTAAATTTTCTAGGTGCTGTGCGGAATTATCCGCTCTGTTTTCTGATTGAATAGTCAATGTCGCTTATTTTCACACCGCTGGCGTGAAATAATTCAAATAATCACTCAGGGTTTCTGACGGATATCAAGTTGGATGTTGACGAAGCGGTTGGCGGCTTCTTCTGCTTCAACGAAAGAGGCCGATTGAGC
>DATFYI010000119.1:0-10654 GCA_035315125.1 Anaerolineaceae bacterium
CGATCTCACCGAGAGTTATTGGCAGTCCAACCTGGTCGCAAAATGTGTAAACTTCGTCGATCACAGCCGTTGGCTTGCCGGTCAGGAAAAGCGAAGTTAACGTGCTAAAAGCAATTTTTTCTCCATGGAAAAACGAGCGGGTCTGTTCCAGAACTGTCAGCCCATTATAGATGGAATGAGCCGCGGCCAATCTGGCGCGTTCAAGCCCCAGACCACTCAGCAGGGTGTTGGCTTCCACAATTTGTTCCAACGCCGGTGTCACGGCATGAACTTCACAAGCTATTTTAGCAAGAACACCGTATTTCAAAAGACTTTCGTAACACAGCAAAGCCGAGCTGTAAGCCGTTGTCGGTATTCCCCTATCCGTCGTATAGGTAGAATATTTCCGATGTGAAGACTCAGCCTCGAACCAGGTTGAGAGGGCATTTCCCATACCTGCAACCAGAGATCGAACAGGGGCATTTACGATGAATTTCGTATCCAATATCACTACGTCAGGATTTTTAGACAAAGTCAAATAATCTTTAAAACGTCCGGTAGGAGTATTAATGATGGCGAGTGCGCTGCATGGTGCGTTGGTGGATGCAATGGTTGGCACGACGACTACGCGGGTTTTCAATGTATGAGCAACTGCTTTTGCCTTATCGAGTGTCTTGCCCCCTCCAATACCGACGATTATGTCACACTTAGCGTTTTGCGCGATCCTGGAAAGATGCCCTATGGCTTCGTCCGAACACTCCCAATGAGATTTTTCAACCGTGAAATCGATAGCGTTCCCTAGTTTCTCGCGAAAGGAGGGCAAATGATTCTCGAAAACATATGGGCCGCAAACGACGAATCCTTTTTTACCAAAGCGTGATATTTCATCACCGAGGATGCTGAGAGCATCATAACCCTGGAAGTAACGTCCCGGGTAAAGCGTTGTATTCATCAATGTTTATATCTCCATGATATTTCTTCTATGAAGAGGTTCTTCGACTGAACAGAAGGGGTACGTTTACTCCCATGCAATCAATATCTCGTCAAAGGAAAGTATTAATAATGGACGAAATCTTTCAAGCTGTGAAAAAAAAACGGATCAGTTCTTATTATTCCTATTCTTATTTCTTTGATTTAAATTGCAGCAAATATCCAAATCACTTTCAGCAGACGTGCAGCTCGGCTACCTGGCGAAAATGAAAGCCGTAGATCGCAAAGGTGATCGCCAGGGGGAACAGGCGCGGACGCCGGAAGAGAGTCCAGAAAAAGAGTTTCCAGTATTGGACGCGTTCAACGCCACGGATACCCAGCCGGTAAATGGAGCGCCAAAAGGCCAGGAAATACTGCGGCTCCATCCGGACGCGGATTTTAGGCGGCTGGTATTCTCGCAGAAATGTCACAACGCGCTCGTAATAAAACTCGGGGGCATAGATCTTGCTTAGAATTTTTCGATAGCCCTCCTGCAGTGGTTCCATGCCCATTTTGGGGATGATGTTGGTCGAGCCGTCCACATTATCGCCCGAAAATTCATTGACCAGGCGGCCTTCTTTTTGCATGCGCTCATACAGGTGCGTTCCTAAGGGTGCTTGCAGCAGCCCAACCATAGCGGTCACAATACCGCTCTTCTGGATGAAATCAATCTGCTGCTGGAAGATGGTAGGAGAATCATTGTCGAAACCGACGATAAAGCCACCCTGTACCTGCAGACCGGCACGTTGCAGCTGTTTGACGCTCTCCACCAGATCGCGGCCTTTGTTCTGGTTCTTGCTGCATTCGGTCAGGCTGGCTTCGTTGGGCGTTTCAATTCCAACAAATACTGTGTCAAAACCGGCCTGCACCATCAGTCTGAGCAGCACCGGATCATCGGCCAGATTAATCGAGACTTCTGTGCTGAATGGCATGCCCGATTTACCTTTACGCCATTCAATCAGCGCCGGCAGCACCTCGGTCTTGATATGCTTCTTGTTACCGATAAAGTTATCGTCCACGAAGAAGATGCTCTTGCGCCAACCCAGCGCGTAAATGCTGTCCAGCTCGGCAATGATTTGCCCAGCGCTCTTGGTACGCGGGCGATGACCCAGCAGCGCTGTTACATTGCAAAAGTCACAATCGAAAGGGCAGCCGCGCGAAAATTGGATGCTGACGGTATCGTAATTCCTGAGATTCGCCAATCGCCAAAGCGGGACCGGGGTTTTTTGAATATCGGGGTATTCCGCCGAGGCATACACGCGTTGTGCCTGGCCCTGTTGCAGGTCGTGCAAAAACGGTGCAAGAGTCTCCTCAGCCTCGTTCAAGACAAAATGGTCCACATCCGGAAATTGCTCGTGTTCCATTGTAAAGAGCGGGCCGCCTGCCACCGTTTTTACGCCAGCAGCTTTACAGCGTTGGATAACAGCACGGGCCGATTCACGCTGCACTATCATGGCGCTGATAAAGACATAATCGGCCCAGGCCAGTTCTTCTTCCGTGAGGTCGGCCACATTGAGATCGGCCAGCCGTTTTTCCCACTCAGCCGGCAGCATCGCAGCAACCGTCAACAAACCCAGCGGGGGTGCGCCGGCCTTTTTATGGACAAATTTAAGAGCGTGTTTAAAACTCCAAAAAGTGTCCGGAAATTCCGGATAAACAAATAATATCTTCATCCCTAGCACCTCTCTTATGCCTAATTTTCCAACCTGTATTCTTAATTCAACCCGGCGGGAAGATTCAGTTCACCCTGCTTGAAAGATACCCTTTGTTTTCAAACAGGTGCCGTCCAAACGATCTTTTGCCAGAAAGTATAAATAAATAATAATTATCCTTGATCCCTAAGATCGATACCGGCTTCCTCTTGTTCTTTATCCGTCATGTGAAGAAGTCCTGACAGCCAATTGAACATGCGATGAAAGCCCTGCAGCAGGCTGGCTAAAAAGAGGCCGCCGGGTTTGACTTCCATATCCTGCTGTGAAGAGGCTGCTTCAGCAGTTATGCTTTCGTTTGACATTTTGGTTTTTCTTTCAAAATCCGCTCCCGGATATGTACCGCTCCAGTTTATTCAGATGCAATGGAAAACTTGCCAGGTCTGTTTTTAAGCCCTTCTAATTAGCTCAACGGAGTCATTTACCAACAATGCTGGCGGCCGCATTCCGCAGACGCTCGGCCACCCGTTCAGGCATCTCAGCTTTGCTGATAAACATATCAGCGCCGGCGGATAGCGCCGCTTGATGCCGGGCATCCAGATGGCTGATAAGAACGATAACCAATGCAGCCGGGCAGGCCTGGCGGAGCTTATCAAGAGCGGCGGTCGGCGCGCTGGGGAGTAAATCCCAATCGATCAATAACATATCTGTGTGGGTAATTGGCGCCTGTGCTAACGTGGTAGGCCAATCGGCTGCTTCGCCAGCTATTTTCATCTTTAAATCGAGCAGCAGCAGACGAAGGGCGGAGCGCTCTTCAGACTTAGCATCGGCTAAAAAAACTCTGATCATAAATTTATCCTACAACAAAGGTTCCTCGGCTGCATCCCACAGATGGGGAGTATTGCTCTCCCCCACTTGGGGGAGAGAGACTTCATCAGCGTCAGTAGACCTGCCCTATTCGTCATAATATGGGAGGTCTATATCACCCTGAGGACGTTCAGAAGGATGAGTATCAGAGCAATAACGATCAGAACATGGATCCAATTACCCAGGCGCGGCAGCTTTGGACTCAAACTCCGGCCAAAAAAACCGAACAGCCACAGGACGATTAGGATCCCGATGATAATCCACAACATCAGATTTCTCATTTTCCTGGCTTGATTGCATGATTTGGATAGGGCTGTCCGTTTTTTTGGACAGTCCCTGGATATAGTTATTAATTAAGCGATGGAACCTGCTTTACCGAGTTGGCGCCAGCACTGGAGAAGATTTATTTGCAGGTCAATGTTATATTCGCCTTGCTGAAGAATTGGTGGTTCGGAGCATCGATGTAAATCCTGGCCCAGCCCTTGAATGGATTCGGGCTTACAGTGCTGGCTCCCAGGGCCCAGCTGGTTTTGACAGTTTGATCACTGGCGTTCGAGAAGTTCAAGGTCTTTTCACCGGTCTTTGTACCATCACTAAATGTCCAATAATAAGATACGGTGCCCCCGCCGTTGGTGAAGATATCCGCCGAGAAGGAGAAACTTTGTCCAGGTGGGCAGGAAACATCTGCATTACTTGGGCTGACGTCCATGTCCACATGATTGACTGAAAATGAAGCGCCGATCGAACCGACCACAATCTGAACAGCGATTGGGGTATTTGCATTTGTGCCAACCCCAAAGACGATGCCCTGATCGCTGCGGAATTCCCAGTAGCCCTGGTAAGTTCCCAGCACTGTTGGCGCAACCATGCTGACCGATACGTCAACAGTATTTCCCGGGGCGACAGAGTTGGGCAGGTTTACCACTGTTGGGGCGGAGAAGGAGTTCCCTGATGTATAAATTAACTGGTAGTTGGTATTCCAACTGCAAGTGCCTGAGTTCAAAATTTGCCAGGTTTTGACAAACGATGTTCCACCTTCGAGGACTGTCCCAGACGGGATCGTGACGTCGGATTCTAAGGTCGCTAAATTGCAGCTGGAGACCGCCGCCGTGGTGGGAATAGTGGTTTGGGTTGGGGCGGAAGTAGCCGCGGGGGTTTCTGTTTGCGTGGGTGTCGGCGTATCCGTAATAAGCGGAGTGGCGGTTGGCTGTAAAAGAGCGATTTGAGTCGACTGTGCCTGTATTGTTTGAACAAGGGCAGTAGCAGCCAGATCGTTTGTTGGCGTTGCAGTCGCAGTTGGAGTACCGGTGGCCACGTTACATGCACTAATCAGCAGAATCAACAACAAATAAATGGGGGTTATTAACCTGGTGTGTTTCATTTTTTATTTTTTTCCTTTCCCATACAAGAACCTATGGGTTCACTCTGAAAGTATCGAATCTATTTTATTTTTAGGTGACAACAATAGTTTCTATCCACAGCATGATTTGATGCAGGAATATCTTTCCATAAACAAAAGAAGAGGCTGTCCTTTTGATTCTTTTTGAACAGCCCCTCACCGGATCAAAAGCGGATCAGTTGAATGACGGAAACCAAAAGTGTCAGCAGCAGAGGTCGGCATAAGTACCCAATAAGCAATTGATCATCCTGGCATAATCTGAGGAATAGCATCCAGGAATGCACCTACAACGATCAAAGTATTAACGTTTAAACCCCCTGATCCTCTAAAAAAGCTGTCCCATTTTGCGCCGGCGCTCGGGGCAGCTTAGTGCGCCGGGTTTTTAAGTCCTTTTCATCAGCCCGGTGGCCGCATTACAGGAATGCTGGCGTGTCGGTTATTCGCCGGCATTCGGCCACACGCTCAAATGGCTCACCTTTGTAGCTAAATCCATCAACGCCGGTGCAGAGCGCAGCTTGCTGACGGGCATCCAGATGGCTGATGAGGACTTTGACCCGTAGAACCGGAGACCCTTTTCAAGTTCTTCAAGAGACGCAGTTGGCTATTGAAGAGCTCTGCAGGTTTGGCATCGGCTATATCGGGTCATTAACTTATACTACACTAAAATCTCCCCAGCCACATCCAACAGCTGGGGAGTATTGTTCTCCGCTACTTGGGGGAGAAAGACTACGTTTGTTTCAACATCCTTGCGCTGAGCGCTTACAATACCCCAAGCAGGTGCAATATGATCAGTATGATGGCGATAACAATCAGAGTGTGAATCCAACCACCCGTGCGCGGGAAGCTTGAATTAATCCTGCGGCCAAAAAAGCCCAGTAGCCACAAGATGATTAGAATTATGATGATCGTCCACAACATAACAGCTCTCCTTTGAATAATTCATAAACAAAAATGGCTATAAGTTCAGTCTGGTATTTTCCCAATAACAACCAGATAAACCTGGAGATATGGCTGGCAGGGGTGCTGTTACGCACCCCTGCCTATTGGATCATAGACAGATCAATTAAAGGACAGAAACCAAAAGTGTTATGAGCATGGTCGGGATGTTGATCGCATTATCGATTAACCGTACCAGCATGGACCGGTGGAATGGCCAACCAGGAATGCGCCTACGACACATACTTATCAATTGATCCTCTTGATCCATTTATTAAGCTGTCCCATTATGCGCCGGCGCTCGGGGCAGCTTAGTGCGCCGGTTTTCAAGTCCTGTTAATCAGCCCAGTGGCCTCATTATAAAATGAACGCTGGCGGGTCGGCGTTTCGCAAGCGTTCGGCCACACGCTCGGGTCTCTCAACTTTACTGATGAGCACATCAGCGCCAGTGCAGAGCACAGCTTGGAGACAAGCGTCCAGAAGGTCGATTATTAGGACATTGACCAACGCAGCCGGGCAAGCCTTACGAAGTTCATCGAGAACCGCACCACCGGTACAATCTACCAATGACATATCCGTGCGGCTGATTGGCGCCTGAGTTAATATGGCGGACCAATCGGCTGGATCGCCAACTACCTCCATCTTTAAGCCAAGAAGTATTTGACGAAAGGCAGAGCGTTCTGCAGGCTTATCGGCGGCTGAATATACGCGGGTCATGACCTTATACTACAATAAACTCTCCCCATTCGCATCCAACGGCTGGGGGGTATTGCTATCCCCCACTCGGGGGAGAATCCGTTAAAAGCCAGGGATTCTCGTCTGTTCGGAGCCAACCCTTCTGCTTCCAGAAATCCAAGTATTTTGGGTCTGGCCAACTTTCAGATGGAACAAAATCTGAAAATTCTACTGGGTAAATGAGACCACGACGATCCGGTTGTGACCAGCCGAATTCAATCTCCCGATCACAATTCTCGCAATTTACAAAAAAATCATCGCTGTCTGGGTCGCTCTCCTGTTCGATTATTTCATACTCTTCCGGTTCGGAATCAGATTCATCTTCCACGAACTCACCGAAGTCGCCTGTGTGAACTTCGTCGTCTGTTTTTTCCTCAATTTTCTCCTTAAACTCATATTTCCAGTTGTGATTATCTTTGAGGGGGCCCCATTCTTGCCAACGTTCACTATTAGCCCCGGCCAACACACTCCAAACATGAGTGACGATCAAGGTATGTTCACCGCATTCTTTGCAGGTGAATTTGAAGAGCTCAGTATCGTTCATGGTTGTACTTCTTCTTTCAATCCTGATAACCGGGCTGCATTCATCCCATCGCTGGGAAGATCCCGGTCAAACACAACAAATTCTTTATCCTGTCTGGTCATAACCAATTTCATCAGACCAGGCCCGGTTGCCCAAACAACTCCAATTGGCCATATCCAACTGTGGGGAGTATCGCCATCCGTCACTTGGGGTAGGAGTCTAGCTTTATTGGTTTATGGACAAAAGTTTGATTGGTGGAACCTCCCTGCGACAGTTTTTTTAGTCTGCAACAACTACTGAATCGCGACCTCCGCGCTTGGCGCGATATAAGGCGTTATCGACAGCCTTCAAGAGAGCTGCGCTGCTGGAACCATGCTCGGGGAAGACCGCCACACCCAGCGAGAGTGTGATTGATCCAAGGATTTGCTCTTCGAAGTGTATATTGAAATGGTGGACATTCTGGCGGATCAGTTCTGCTCGCTCGTGGATCACATCCTTTGAGACATCCGGCAGGATAATGATGAATTCGTCGCCCCCGTAGCGACAGGGAATGTCCTCTCCGCGCACGTGTTCAAGTATCAAGTGGCCTAATTCATGCAAAATTACATCGCCCGTTGCGTGGCCGTAGGAATCATTGAAGCGCTTGAAATCATCCACATCCAGCATAATGATGCCCAGTGAAATGTGTTTACGTTTGGCGCGCAGCAGCTCGCGTTCCAGTGTTTCTTCCATGTAGCGCCGGTTGTATAAACCGGTCAGATGATCGCGGACGGACTTCTCGCGCAGCAGCGCTTCGCTCTTACGTAAAGCTTCCTGAGCCTGTGCACGCTCGGTGATATCGCGGATATTGCATTGGATCACTTTTTCGTTACCCACCAGGTAGACGTTGCTGACAAATTCAACCTGAACGAGCCTTCCATCCTTTGCTTTAAGCGGCAAATTCTCATAGCGGATGTATTCATTCTTCTGCAGGGCTTGAAAGGCTTCCTTGCTGGCTTCAACATCTTTAAAAGCACCCACTTCCCACAACTTCTTTTTAACAAACTCCTGGCGCGAGTATCCCAACATATTAACCAGGAAAGGGTTGACATCCGTAATCGCACCCGTCTCGGCATCCAGAATTAAAATGCCATCCTGGGCCGTCTCAAACAGGCGGCGGTAACGCAGCTCTGAATCTTTTACTGACTTCACTATTAAAGGATCAATTTTCTTGGCTGAACCCTTCATAATATCTAGTACCGATTCGTCTGCGCCTTGAACACAAAAAATATATATCAATACTTAATATTATAATGAATACACCCAGTCCACATCCACCGGATGGGCAGTTGTTGTCTAGGCCACTTGGGGGAGATTCAGAGAGTCAGTTGACGATGCGGTTGCGCAGCGCCAGGGTGACTGCTTCCGTGCGGCTGGCGACCCCTAATTTGGACAGGATGTTGCTGACATGGGATTTAATGGTGGAGGGACTTACACTCAGACTTCCGGCAATCTGCGTGTTGTTCAACCCTTCGATCATCAGTCTGAGAACTTCACGCTCGCGCTCCGTCAGGTCAAGACCGGGCGCCGGTGGCTGATTGGCAGCCTGAACAATGGACTGGGCAGCCTCAGGAGACAGCGTGGCTTGGCCGGCGTGCGCGGCGCGGATGGCCCGGGCAAGGTCATCGGCGGAGACATCTTTAAGCAGATAGCCAATTGCCCCGGCTTCCAGCGCATCCTTGATCAGATTCCCCTCTTTAAAGCTGGTCAGCGCAAGAACCTGCACTTGTGGAAATTGCTGGCGAATGGCCCGGGTCGCACTCACGCCATCCATGCCCGGCATGACCATGTCCATCAACACCACGTCCGGTCTGATCTTAGCACAAAGTCGGATGGCATCTGCGCCGTTTTCAGCTTCGCCAGCCAGCTGCAAATCATCAAAAACCTTCAAGAAAGTTGCCAGTCCGCGACGCACCATGGCATGGTCGTCAACCAGCATTACACGAATGAATTGGGACGGAGCTTCAGTCATAAACCCTCCTGCTCTCCCCAGTGGACAGCAATCTCGGTGCCCTGGCCTGGTTGGCTGGTCACCGTCAGCACTGCGCCTATCGCTTCAGCGCGCTCGCGCATCATCCCCAGCCCATAATGACCGGACGGTACCTGGTCGGATGTGACAAACCCACAGCCGTTATCGCGAATGATCATTTCCAGCCCAGCAGGCACATGGTGCAGCTCAATTTCCACCTGGCTGGCTTTGGAGTGCTTGGTTATGTTGTTCAGGGCTTCCTGGCAGATGCGGTAGAAGGTCACCTGTGTTTCAGCCGGTAAGCCGCCCTGGCCAGTTACTTTCTCGATTACCGGGACATTTGTCCGTCCGGTAAAGGCGTTTCCCAGCAGACGCAGCAAGTCGCCCAATTCCGTGTCGGTCAGGGTAGCTGGACGCAGTTCGGCCAACAGAGCGCGCATCTCGGCCAGTGCGCCGCGCGTCAGACGGCGCAGATCCTCCAGCGAGCGGCGCGCCTCAGCTGGATCTTGCTCCCACAAGCGCGGCAACACTTCGGCAATCAACCCGGCCGAAAAAAGCGATTGGCTGACGGCATCATGCAGGTCTTGCGCCAGGCGCTGGCGTTCCTGCAGTGCGGCTAATGCCTGGGCACGTCCATAAAGTTCCGCATTGACCATGGCAATGGCGGCCTGGTTGGCTACA
This sequence comes from Anaerolineaceae bacterium, assembly GCA_035315125.1. Taxonomy (GTDB): domain Bacteria; phylum Chloroflexota; class Anaerolineae; order Anaerolineales; family Anaerolineaceae; genus DATFYI01. Next base: position 9,747 of record DATFYI010000119.1, read on the forward strand.
CTGAGCGCCAGGTCGGCATGATGAGCCGTGAAATAATTCTTGCGAGTCTCTGCAATCCCTATCCCGCCAATAATGCGGCCTCTCACTGCCAGCGGTACCCACATCCACGACTGCATCCCTTTCAGCAGCACGGCCGCCCCATCCTCCAACAGCGAACGTAGAAATTGCGCCTGTGGAGTATCACTCCGTACGTCGGCGATACAAATGGGCTTATGATCGTTGAATAGTGCCGCCAGGGTTTCTGGGCCCTGCAGATGGATGCGGATTGGAGAGGACTGCTCCAATTGCGGCGTGCCGCGCATCGCCAATGTGACCAGCGCAGAGTCTTCCAATGCAAAAAGTCCGCCGTGTGTGTATTCGATAATCTCCCGTAATTGGTCGAGGATCAAACCCGGCTGAAATTCCAAAGTGGAGGCCAGGGTATGCGAGATCTCCAACAGCCTGGCCTGCTCGCGAGAGCGTATTTCTACACGCCTGCGGAGTAGCTGTTCGGCTTTAATCCGTTTGCTGACATCACGCACCATGCCCAGCAAGCAGGAGCGACCTTGATAAGTGAATGCCGACCCACGCCATTCCGCAAAAAAGGTTGAGCCATCCCGACGCACCTCTGTGGTCCGTCTGTTGAGCATCCTATCCGACTGAAACGCTCGGATATACTCACTGAATACATTTTGGCTGTCGGGATGTATGAAGGCGGTCAACTGCAACCCGATAAATTCCTCGCGGCTGTAGCCGTGCATCATACATGCCGCCGGATTCGCCTCAACCACCAGCCCGGTTTCCAAATCGGTAATGATTAATCCGTCATTGGCGGCATCGAAAATGCTGCGGTACAGCCATTCTTTACCTGCCTGATTGGGTTGGATGTGCTGCAATAGATCTCTATCCCTTCGTTCTACTTTCCGAAA
>DATFYI010000120.1:0-7105 GCA_035315125.1 Anaerolineaceae bacterium
CATTCCTGGCCGGGCGTGATATGATCGATCATGAACGGCCCGGTGCCATTTTCTGAATTACCAATACCGAGCTTATTGAGATTGTCATAATTACCGTCGAAATAGAACTTGGCCCAATCATTGCAGTTGCCATCCCAACCCCCATTGGCGGCTACCCATTTCTGGTCGGTGATGGCGCCAAATCCTGCCATTGAAATTAGCAGCGCGCCGTAGGGCTGAGCCAGCTTCATCGTCATTGTCATGGCGGTGTCGTCGGAGGTGATGGCGCTGGTGACCTTGTTGCAGGTGTCCAGCAGCTTGGCCGGGTCGACTTTCTGTAGATCAGTTGGGTCAGCCACCAGCTTGCCGCTGGGATCGATTACATTGGTGATATCGCTATACTGCAGGCCCAACACGGGCTGGGCGAAAATCCAGGCGGGGGTATCGTTGGAGTCGCCCTGCAGGATGAAGCGCTGGAAGGTGAAGGCCACGTCATGGGCGGTCAGCGGGTCGCCATTGTGGAACTTGACGCCCGGGCGGATTTTAAAGGTGTAGGTCAGGCCATCGGCTGAAATATCACCATTGGCCGTAGTCGGGATCTCGGTGGCCAGCATGGGCACCAGTTTCGTGTCGTTCTGCTTATTATAGAAAAAGAGGAAATCGTAAGTGTTCTGGGTGAGTTCCAATCCGGCCGTCTCATAATCGGAGGCCGTGTCCAAGGTCTCTCCGCCACCACCAAATGTCAGGGTCACCCAGGTAGTTGGGTCTTTGGATTTAAAGCTGGCTGCGGCTGCAGGGGCAGTCGGCTGAGCTGGAGGCGGGGTAGCTGTCACAACGATCGTTTGAGGCGTGCCGGCCACGATCTGGGTAATAACCTGTGGTGGCTGGGTTGCTGCCGGCGCAGCCGGAGCGCAGGCTGCCAGCATCATCGAGGCAATCAAAACGAATACAAGGGGTATTAACAATTTTGAACGCATAGAATTCTCCTCCCAAAAAATGGATTCTAGATCATCATTGGATACGCAATTCAACAGAATTCACGACAATTGAGAATGAATCACCTCCTTTTCATCAAACAACCATGTGACACGCCACAAAATGATCGGGTGCCACTTCACGAAAATCGGGGCGAACTTTGGAACAAATTTCGGCTGCAATCGGGCAACGTGTGCGGAAGCGACAGCCGGAGGGTGGGTTGATGGGAGAAGGAATTTCGCCTTGCAAAATTCGCCGTTGGCGCTTTTCTTCTGCCACCGGATCGGGGATCGGCACGGCCGAGAGTAAAGATTGGGTATACGGGTGCAGCGGGTTGGAATAAAGCTCATTACGCCCGGTCAACTCGACAATAATGCCTAAATACATGACCGCTACTCGCGAGCTGATATGGCGTACCATCGAGAGATCATGGGCGATAAAAAGATAGGTCAGGTTGAACTGCTTTTGAAGATCCTCTAACAGGTTCACTACCTGGGCTTGAATAGAAACATCCAATGCCGAGATCGGCTCATCACACACAATTAAATCGGGTTGCATGGAGAGTGCACGCGCCACACCCACACGCTGGCGCTGCCCACCCGAAAATTCGTGCGGGTAGCGATCGGCGTAAGCCGGGTTCAAGCCCACCAATTTTAGCAATTCGGCTACCCGCTCATCGGCTTGCTTGTGACTGGCCAGGTGGTGGACGAGTAATGGCTCCCCAACAATTTCACCGACCGTCATACGCGGGTTCAGGCTGGCATACGGATCCTGGAAGATCATCTGCATCTTCCGGCGCATCTTACGCAGCTCTTCGGACTTTATTTTTACCAGATCATGGTCTTCGTAATAAACATGACCGGAGGTTGGGCGGTAAAGTTGGAGTATAGTGCGGCCGGTAGTCGATTTTCCGCAACCCGATTCTCCCACCAGCCCAAGCGTTTCACCCTTACGGACTTCGAAACTGACGTCATCCACCGCATGCACAGCCCCAATCTGGCGCTGAAACACGATCCCTCTTGTAATTGGAAAGTATTTTACGAGATGGTCAACCTTCAGCAGCGCCTCTTGTGGGCTCATGCGCGCTCCTTCCCGGTCGCCGGATCCACCCAACAGGCGACATGATGATCTGGGGATATCGTTCTGAGCAAGGGATTTTCGTGTAAGCAGTGTTCAATTTTATAAGTACAGCGTGGGGCAAATGGGCAGGAAGTGACGTCTCTTAATAATACCGGCGGCATACCATTGATAGAGGTCAAGCGGTGATAGCCCATTTCATCCATACGCGGCAGGCTGTTCAACAATCCCAGGGTATAAGGATGCTGCGCATGAGCGTACAACTCTTTTACCGGGGCCTCTTCGATAATAAACCCGGCATACAGAACCAGCACGCGCTGGGCCATCCCGGCGATAATTCCCAGGTCATGGGTGATCCAGATCACTGCCATACCCAGCTCGTCCCGCAGACGCTTGACCAGCTCGACGATCTGGGCCTGGATAGTCACATCCAAAGCAGTAGTCGGTTCATCTGCAATCAAGATCTGTGGCGTGCAGATCAAAGCCATGGCAATCATCATGCGCTGGCGCATCCCACCCGAAAACTGGTGCGGGTATTCGTTCAAACGCTCTTCGACGTTGGGAATTCCCACCATTTTCATCATTTCGCCGGCGCGCTCGAGCGCCTGTTTACGTGTAAGGCCGTTATGTATCTCAAGCGGTTCGGCCACCTGGCGACCAATCGTTATGACCGGGTTGAAGGAGGTCATGGGATCCTGGAAGACCATGCTGATTTGGGCGCCGCGGATATGGCGGATTTCATCATTCGACATCATCAGCAAGTCTTTGCCCTGAAAAATAGCCTGACCGGCCATAATTTTTCCGGGCGGCATTGGGATCAAGCGTAAGATCGACATCATCGTCACACTTTTCCCACAACCGCTTTCTCCCACGATACCCAGCGTTTCTCCCTCTTTTAACTTAAAAGAAACCCCATTGACTGCGTGAATCATACCTTCCCGCGTCTGAAATTGGGTCGCCAGGCCCTGCACATTCAATAAATCTGCCATGCAAGAAAGCCCTCTATCGATTTATTTTTTTCAAATTATTAAGCTTGGATTCGAGATTCATCTGTATGAAATGATCGCGCAAAAGTTGTACAAAGTATACCCTCAATTATATACACTGTCAAACAATGGCATCTTCTCCCAGATCAGCTATTGGGGATGACACGCCGATTGCTGCTCGTTCTTCACCAAATCGCAGGCGCAAATAAGATGCATACCGCTCGGGATGGACCGTTCCAGCTTCTACCGCAGCCCGAACTGCGCAGCCGGGTTCACGCAGGTGCTTACAATCGCTAAACTGGCATTGTGAGACCAGTGTGCGCAACTCCGGGAAATAACCATCTAATTCTTCTGGTTGTGTATCCCACAAGCCAACACTTTTCAAACCGGGTAAGTCAGCCACAAATCCACCTTCATCCAGGGCGAACATAGCGCGGGCGTTGGTGGTATGTTTTCCTTTAGAAGTCGTTTCGCTGACCTCGCGAACGGCCAGGCCCAGCTTGGGTTGGATGGTATTTAACAAGCTGGATTTGCCAACCCCCGAAGGTCCCGCCAATCCTGATAATTTACCAATCAATTGTTTTCTGACTGCCTCAAAGCCTATTTCCGTCTTGACGGATGAAAAAATAACCGGATACCCCAAAGGTGGATAGGTAGAAAAAAGCTCTTGAGCTCGCTCTAACCCAACCAGATCGACTTTATTGGCAATAATCACAGCCGGGATGCTTTCTTTTTCGCAAATGACCAGCAAGCGATCCAACATGCGCAGACGCGGCGCCGGTTGAGCGCAGGCAAACACCAGCAGCACCTGATCTGCATTCGCCAGCAATATCTGTTGGTACTCACCGCGCCGCGTCGGCGCCATACGCACCAGGGCCTGCTTGCGTGGCTCAACCCGCTCGATCGATCCACTGCCATCCGCCTGGGCTGTGATCTGCACCTGATCTCCGATAGCAGCGATATCTCCGAAGATTGCCCCCGGTGTCCTTTTTTTCAGCCGGCCTCGCAGCCGGCAAACCACAGACCCACTCTCCGTCAGGACAGTATAAAAGCCAGATTGTTGGCGTGTGATCCAGCCTGACAGTGTGCCTTTGCTCATGGGGTCGGTGATGGCGTCTCAGTATCAGGCGAAGGTGTGGGCGTGTTGGTATAAAGCGGCGTGGGCGTCTTGGTCACATAGAAGCTGGATTCCCACGGGTAAAGCTTGGAGGGCTTGCCATCGAAATAAATTTCCATGATGCGGCGTGCAATGGGCGCCGCAATCTCGGATCCTTCACCGGCATTTTCGCAGAGAACGACCACGGCGATATCCGGTTTGTTGGCATTTTGTTCATCGGTATAGGCAGCAAACCAGGCGTGCGCTTTCTCACCTGCATTCTGAGCTGTACCGGTTTTCCCATAAATGGGGATATCGCTCATACCGGTAAAGACATAATGGGCGGTACCATTTACATCGTCGATGACACTTTTCATGGCATCCTGAATGATCTTCAGGTTGTCCGGGCTTACCGGCAGAGTACCGTTGACCTCCGGTTTAAAAGTGTAGGTGGAAACACCATCCGGAGTGGTAATTTTTTCGACCAGTTGGGGACGGTACAACGTTCCCCCATTTCCAATCGCAGCCACAAAATCAGCCACTTGTAGTGGGGTAACCAGGATATTGCCCTGTCCAATGGATTCATTGACTGCATCTGGCTCAGAAACGGGATCGGGAATGGAGCCGGTCGCTTCGGCGATTTCATCAATGCCAGTGGCTTTGCCCAATCCAAAAGCACGCGCCATATTCGTGACCGTTTGATTCCCTTTCTGGCGGTATAAGTCCAGGCCGATGTGTGCGAAGAACGGATTACAGGAACGCATCAGACCTTGCGGCAGGGTCAGCTTACCGCTAGGTGCAACACCATAAGTGAAGGTCCAATCATCAACAGTCATGCCTTCCAACTCGGTGAAATGGTACTCACAATCATAAGTTGTTTTAGCGTTATATAGACCGCTTTCCAGAGCAGCAGACATGGTCACAAGCTTGAAAACGGAACCCAATGGATATTGACCCTGTGTAGCGCGGTTGAGCAGCCGGTTTTGCCCATCATTTAAGACCGACGCCAGAAGCTGGCTGTTATAATTGGTCGGCTCGAACATATTTGGATCGAAAGAAGGTGAAGACGCCATCGCCAGGACCCGCCCGGTATTTCTTTCAAGAACAACTGCCGCACCGGTAAAACCGTCAATTGCCTTCTGCGTTTGCTCCTGCAAATTTTTATCCAGGGTGGTATAAACCGATTCGGACGGTTGAGAATCAACCTGCGCCAGTTGCGTCACGATATTTCCCTGCGGATCAACCACATAAAGGGTGGCGCCGCGCTTGCCTGCCAGATAATCTTCACCCCATTTTTCGAGGCCCTGTGCGCCTACTTTTTCATCGCCGCGATAGCCCAAACGGCGATATTGATCCAATTGCTCTTTGGGAATGGACATGACATAGCCCACCGCTTGCGGGGCAATGCCATTGTCGTAATAAAAGCGAGCCTTGAAGTCGCGCATCACCAGACCTCCCAGACTCGAAAGCGTATCGTAGCTATTTTGAACGGTAGAAGCAGCCGCCTCACCTACCGCCACATACCAATTTGATCCAGCGTTGGCATACAAAGCTTTGATAGCCAGCGGTGTCTTCCCGGTCAATTTTGCCAGGGTATCGAGCAAGGTGCCTTCCTGGCCGTCGCCAATCTGTCCGGGTATTATCCCCAGAGCCACAGCATCATCCTGGGCAACGATGGCACTGCCGTTTTTATCGTAAATATTGCCGCGCGCCGGGATCTTATAGTCCAATGCCAGGTTATTGCCGCCGTGCAATTCCGGCAAGATCAGGCCGGTTTCCCATTGTACTTTCCAGGCTCCGTTTTCTACAACGAGATTCATAACCATGTCGCGCTGGAGATCACCCAGCAAGGCGGTGTGGTATGTAACCCGGTAAGCTACCTGGGCGGATTGGGGATTGGTTAACGAAGAAAGCACCTTGCTATCCATCTTTTGGAGCGTCAGGCTATCAGCAGTATCTTGATAGGTCTTGGTAAAGGCATCCTGTGTGATGGCATCCTGGCTGACCTTGCTCAAATCTGCATACATGGCGTTGTAATTCTCCGCCTGCCAGGCCTGTAAGAAAGCCTGCGCTGTACCTTGAGCATCTGGGGATCCGGGCGCATGCGTCACGCTGACAAATGGCAGTGGCATCGTTGAACCCGTAGGCGACAATGTGGAACGAGTAGTTGCACAGGCGGTCAAAACAAATAATAAAATGAGTATCCAGTAACGAAACTTCATCTTCACCTCACACCTGATAAAGCCCAGACCTTCGGGGGGAACATCTGAAAATACTTTCGGACAGTGGTTGATTCCTTTTAATGCTTTCTAAATGGGATCGCTTCCCTTCAATATTAGCTCGAAAACCGGGCAGGTGTACTGCAATTTTTCCTGGCAGGCTGCAGCTAAATCTAAAATCGGTGGAATGCCTGCCTTGCGGAGCGTACGGAGCAGGTGACATAGCGGTAATCCCATTACCGATGCAAAACAATGTGTGAAATTGACCACCGGCCGGAAGCTCTGGTTTTGGATAGCATATCCGCCTGCCTTATCGAATGGGTCACCGCTTTCTATATAAGCTTCAATTTCGCTATCGCTATATTCCCGCATACGAACCGGCGAGACACACAGATCGGTGAGAAGCCGCTCATGCTCGGGTAAATAAACTGCGATGGCTGAAAAAACCTTGTGAACGTTCCCGCGCAACTCAGCCAACATTTCTACAGCCGCCTGGCGGTTTGCTGGCTTGCCCAGCAGTTTATCTCCATCAACTACTATCGTATCCGCCGCCAGAACAATCTCACCCGGTTGAACGCCTTCGTTAGCCGACGCTCGCGCTTTGGTTTCAGCCAGGCGCAGCACGTAATGCAGCGCGTTTTCCCCTGGGCGAGGGCTTTCATCAACATTCACCGGCCGGATGATAAAATTCCAGCCTGTCCAGGAAAGCATTTGCTGTCGCCGGGGTGAATTGGATGCCAATAAAATTAATTGAGAACCCATCGATAATAGAT
>DATFYI010000121.1:0-10940 GCA_035315125.1 Anaerolineaceae bacterium
CCAACCAAAGGCTGCGTTTCTAGAACCCTAAGGGCATCTTCGCTACTTAATGCGTGCCAACTGACCGAGAATTCTTCAGGCAAACTTTCTGAGATGTTACTGGGTGATTGCGTCATCTTCCCCGAACAATCAATTTACTTAACATTCTAGACAACTTTCCAGATGCATGGCTGGATGGCAGAGTTAATACACTGGCCTATTTTGTTTTTTTAGCGTAACAAATCTGGACCAATATAGGTGCCATTTTGCAATGTAGCATCTTTTGGAATGACAACAATGCCATCCCGCACAACCCAATTGTCTCCATCCATATCGGTGCCGCGCGGGAATGGGCAGATTGTCACGTCTCTTCCAATCCGAGCGTTCTTGTCAATGATGGCCCCTTCGATCTGACAATTACTGCCAATGCCAATCGTTATATATTCAGTACAATCATCCTGGTGCGGCTGGTCGTAATAATCTGCACCGATCAGAATGGTATCTACCAAACGCACGCCGCTGCGGATCTGGCTGCGCAGTCCTACCACTGAGTGGCGGATTTCTGCATTCTTGATGCAAGAACCCTCTGCCAGGAGCACATCATTCAGAACGCTATTTTCAATCGTCGAACCGGGCAATGGACGTGAATGAGTATAAATTGGCCGCTCTGCATCAAAAAAATTAAATGGGGGCTGGGGATTAGTTAAAGCCAGGTTTGTTTCATAATATGAACGAATGGTCCCGATATCTTCCCAATAACCACCGAAATCGTAACCGTACACGGCTGAATGCCCAATGGCTTGCGGAATAATCTGACCGCCAAAATCTTCAAAAGTAGTGTGCTCCAGCAATTCAACCAGGGTATCAACGTTAAATAAGTAAATACCCATGGAGCCCAAATAGGGTTTTTCTGGATCATCCTGGCTCACAAGCCCGGCCAAAATTTCGGGGTCTTTCGGCTTTTCAGCAAAGTTGGTAATCTGCATATCCTTAGCACGTTTCAAGATTCCGAACCGGCCGGCATCGTTTTTGTTCACCGGCTGCACAGCCACGGTAATATCTGCGTTTGCATCCCAATGGAATTTAGCCATCGCCGCATAATCCATCCGATAAAGATGATCGCCGGCTAACACAAATACGTACTTGGAATGGGCCGACTTAATTTCAAACAATTGCTTTCTAACAGCATCAGCCGTCCCCTGATACCAATCTGCATTCAGCATAGTTTGTTCAGCCGCCCAAACTTGAACCCATCCCAAATGAAAGGCGTCAAAGTTATATGTGCGTGCAATATGGCGATGCAACGAGATCGAATTAAATTGGGTCAGCACCGCTATGCGGATAATTCCCGAATTAATACAATTACTGATAGGGATATCGATCAGACGGTATTTGCCTGCAATCGGGACCGCTGGTTTTGAACGCATTTTCGTTAGTGGATAAAGTCGAGTTCCACGACCCCCACCCAAAATAACCGCCATTGCCTCATCAATTGCTGGCATATTACCACCTCTCAGGATTGGTTTTTTTATGAACGAAGTTCTTATCTCATCAAGTTACTTCCAATAAACGGCATCAAATGCTTGAAATTAGATGATAAATAAGGTATAAATTACTATATTTTAATATTGTATCACTGATTTTACTGTAAACCTAACCTTTAATAATAATCTCTTAAATTATAGGCTAAGATGTCATTGGAATGCAACAGTTTCTAATAAATACTAATAATTCAAAAACCTTAACCAAATGAAGTAAAATAGATCATGATATGGAGGGCAACCTATGAAACTAAAAGTTGGACAGCCTGCGCCCGATTTTCGCCTTGATAGTCACCTTGGAAAAAGCGTCACACTCAGTGATCTACGCGGCAAGAATGTAATCCTGGCATTTTTCCCTCAGGCCTGGACACCGGTCTGAACGAATCAAATCCCGTCTTACGAGGCCGCCAGGACCAAGTTTGCGGGATTGGATACCCAGGTTCTGGGTATAAGTATCGATCATATTCCCTGTTTGAAAGCCTGGGCTGAAAGCCTGGGTGGTGTCAATTATCCTTTGTTAAGCGATTTTTGGCCGCATGGGGCCGAGGCTGAAAAATATGGGGTGCTACGCTCAGAAGGCTATTCTGAGCGAGCTATTTTCGTTATCGATAAGGCTGGGATAATCCGTTACATTGATATTCACGACATCGATGAGCAGCCGGATAATGAGGAGCTGATTCGAGTCATTCGGCAGATTGACCCAGAAGTAGCTCATCGCCAGATCGAATCTGCTCCACCGCAAAAATTGGAGTTGCCGCATGGCGGCATCATTATGTACTGCACCCATTGGTGTTCAGACTGTAAGACCGCCCGACTCTGGCTAAAACAACACAATTTGGAATACACCGAAGTGGATGTGAATGGCACACCCGGAGCAGCCGAGCAGGTTAGAAAATGGGCTAACGGCAACCTGGTGACGCCGGTTTTTGATATCGATGGAATAATTATTGTAGATTTTGACGAACCAAAGCTACTGAAAACCCTGAAAGATCGCATGTAAAAAGGATTGGGTCATGCTTGCAGGCACACTGAGCCGGATCGAAGTTGACCTTGATGCAATTTCATTTAATGTCCAGGCGTACAAGCAGCATATCGGCCCACAAGTAGAGATCTATGCGGTTGTCAAAGGCAATGCATACGGCCACGGGAGCGTGCCGGTTTCGCAAGCTGCATTGGCAGCTGGGGCTACCCGTCTGGCAGTGCATCGCCTGGCTGAAGGCATTGAATTACGTAAAGCCGGGATCTCCACGCCAATCCTGTTAATGGGCTACACACCGCTGGATGGCGTTGATTTAATCATCCAATGGCATTTAACTCCCAGCCTGATCACCATTGAATTTGCACGCGCACTATCTGCCCGGGCCAGTTCAATGGGAATCACCGTCCCTGTGCATATCAAGGTCGATACCGGCATGAGCCGCTTTGGCTTGCTGCCAGAAGAGGTTTTGGATTTCTTACGGGAGTTGGGTGATTTGCCGGGAATATACCCGGAAGGATTGTTCACTCATTTTGCTACGGCCGATTGGGTAGATACGAGTTTTGTACAACAGCAGTTAGCTATTTTCAACGACGTTTTAAGCGCCGCCAAACGCAATGGCTTTGATTTACCGGTTTGCCATGCCGCAAACAGCTCGGCAGCAATGCGTCTACCGGAGACCCATTTCAATGCTATTCGACTTGGCATCGCTATGTATGGGCTTGACCCTTCGGATCAATGGCTGCCGGGTTTCGAAATTCGCCCTGCCATGACACTAAAAAGTGAAATATGCAGGGTACGCGACCTACCGCCAGGGACTGGGGTCAGCTACGGGCGAACTTTTATTACACAAAGTAAAACCCGCGCTGCTTTGGTGCCGGTTGGCTATGGCGATGGCTATCACCGTTCGCTATCAAACCGGGGCAGCGTTTTAATCCACGGGCAGCGGGCGCCGATTCTGGGGCGGATCTGCATGGACCAGTTTGTAGTGGATATCAGTGCGATTCCAGATGTGCAACAAGAGGATGAAGTAGTATTGATCGGCAAGCAAGGAAATGATCAGATCCGAGCAGAAGAAGTGGCCCGTCTGGCCGGCACGATCAATTATGAAGTAACTACTGCTTTGCTGCCGCGCATCCCCCGGCTTTATTATCGAGCAGGCCAACCGGTTTATGTGAACAATTCAAAGGATTAAACCCTTTTTCGGTGAAATAAAAGCTTTAAAAAAGATATTTTGCCCGGCTTATAAATAACCTACTCACTTTCGCGTCGTGCAATTACCTTTACTGCACCATGGATGGGCTTGTCTGAGACCAGGATCAAATATCCACCCCCGCCTGCGCCCGATAACTTCCATCCCAGGGCTTGATGGCGGTATTCGTCAATCAAGGCTGCCACGCGTTCATTCATCATGTGCGGAAACATGGCTACCTGGGCGTCAAATCCGGCACGCAGGGTGTGCCCGAACTTCTGTATATCCTGGTTGAGAATCGCATCCCAATGTCCCTCGGCTGCATCTGCCAGAGCTTTAGCATGTTGGCGGTCAAATACCGTATCCGCCAGAACATCAAAATCCGGGTAACGGGGCCCAAGCGGAATAAGATAAAGCGCATTTTCTACAAAACGAAGCAGGGATTCGTCAAGACGATGCTCGATACGCGCAGGCCAATAATTTCCATCGTAATAAGCGCAAGCTAATCCGGGAAATACTAAACCAATTGAGTCTTGTGAACCTGAAATAATTTTGGTACCTGGCGGGTTATCGTAACAGAATAAAATTTTTGCCAGTTTTTCGCAGTTACCAGGTGGAATTTTAACCCCCCACAACTCCCGTGCGTGCCGGCGGGTGCTTGAAGCCATACCGCTGCGCTCATTGAAATCAAGCGTTGGCTCAAGGGAAATGGTTACTACCGGTCCGGGATAATGTTTTGATACATAAGGCTGATCAAGCCAGCCTCCAGCCAAATCGATGCGGTACGGCAAATAATCGCGTTCACGCAGGCTGGTTGTCGAGCGAGCTTCAAGACCTTCATAAGGTTTTCGATCTAAAATAATATATTCAATTCCTAGTTCTTGACACAGCGTACGTTTTTCAGGGATGTTCCCATCGGCATTCACCACAAAATAATCCGGGCGCATAGCACGAAGGTCTTCTTCAAAATCCAGAATCCCGTTTCCATGTGATATAAAAGCATCTTTTACCCTGGAGACAGCCTTAACCATAAAGAGCCGTTCCTGCTCGTTGTTGACAGTTTCGCGTCCCTTTAGAGTGTAGATTGTTTTGTCAGATCCAATGGCGACATACAAATCACCGAATTGAGAAGCTTCGCGAAAAAACTCCACATGCCCGCTGTGTAGCATATCGAAACATCCGCTAACAAAAACTTTCTTGGTCAATGCTCCTGCCTCCACGATCATTTTTGTTTCATTCAGTTGCCGAAAAACCAATCATTGGGAGCCGGCTGTATTTCCATTACTTTTCAAAATATCTTCAACTATCAATTATAGTGAGTTTCTACCAAAGGATATATTATCCACGTTATTTCATATTACGACATTAGGTGACCGAAAATTATTTGACCGTTTTTTTATCTCCCCGGCTGTTCTGAATGACTGATATAAAAACTCGTTCCCTCAGTCAAAACGAATTGAATTTTTATTCTCTTAAACTGCGAACTTTTTGGAAACGAAAATCGTCTACAGTATATTGTGATGCAAAAACAATTCCAATTAAACATCTAATGGCATTTATTTTCGATCGTGATATATTAACTTTTCCAGATTACCTTACAACTTTGCCTCTACACAACTTTCATGCAACGCTTTACACATTTGCAAGCACCGTGTTATACTGCCAAAGATTGTGTAAAAATAGGGGGGAGCTTTTCTAGTAAAACTGAGAGGTTTCGAGCTAAGCGGCAGGTCATTATCCATGAATTCTAATCATTTTCTCTGCCAAACTTACTCGGGGCGGAATATTGGTGCATGAGAATAAAATCAACAGGAAATCAGGCAAGTCACAGGATACCCAATTATTGAACTAACTCCTGGCAAAAATACCTTCTGAACGTCCTGGCCATTGGCGACGATGCGATAAGTGCACTGTCTGTTACGGAATGAAAATTGTATACATTATTGTGACAAAAACCACTATCGCGTGAATTCTGATTATTTTGCCGGTAATGTTACATATATTTTCACAAGCCATTGCAACAATCTGAATACGGAGATAAACCATGAATAAAAAACTGCATATTTCGCTCAATAAGCGTTGGACAGGCAACCTGCTTGGGTTGCTGGTCATCTTGAGCATGATGTTGAGCACGATGGCGGCCACGCCAATGACCACAACCCCGCCGGCTGATACACCAACTGAATCAGCCACAGCGGTTGTATCGACAGCCACGCCTGTGTCCCCCACGGCCACCCAACCGGCTACCGCGACTGACACCCAGGCTGCTCCAACAGCATCCCAAACCAGCCCGGCTGTGACAGATACTGCTCCAGCCGCAACGGAGACCGTTCCAGCAGCGACGGAGACCAGCCCGGTGGCCACTAACACTGTTGTAGCTCCAACTGCGACCAGCCCGGCTGCAACCGAAACTTCGCCAGCGGTGACCGAGACTGTCCCGGCGGCAACCGAGACAACCACCCCAACCGTGCAACCCACTCCCACTACGCCTGCACCCACACAGCCGGCCCAGGTTCAAAATCCAGCCGCCGCCAGCCGGGTGAATTACCACAAAATTGTGGTCAAGTTCAAGACCGGCGCACAACCCCAGGTTGGGGCGCAGTCGAACAACCTGCCCACCTCGGCAGCCATTTTGAAAGGCTTAACCGTCAAGCCGCTCTTTCCAGGCGCCGGCAGTTCCTCCAGTAAAAGCCAGGTGGGAGCACAGTCCCAAACATCTGCGCCCGTTACAAACCTGGCCAGCTATTCCATGGTACAGCTCCCGGCAGACACCAGCTATAACGATGCAGTCCAGATCCTTAAAGGCTTGCAGAGTTCCGATGATGTTGAGCTGGCTTATATGGAGCCAATCTATAAACCGGCCGACATCACCACTCAACCCTATTTGGACACGCAGAGCAACAGTAACGGCGTTGATGCTGTGGATGCCAATGCAATCTCTGGCGGTAAAGGCGACAACGTGCGTGTGACGGATGTGGAGGGCGGCTGGCAGATCGATCACGAAGACCTGCCAATTACAACCTCTTCCCTATATGCCGGAAGTAACTCATCTGATCCGAACTGGGTTAGCCACGGTACTGCCGTTTTAGGCATCATCGCAGGCCAGGGTTTTGTTAATCCCGATATCAGCCCCGATGTCATTGACGGGATTGCCCCGCATGCGGAGCTGCACATGGTATCAGCCCTTTCGATGGATACGGCCACGGCCATCTACGATGCCACCCAAATCAGCCGGGCGGGAGACATTATCGTCATCCCGATGGAAGCGCAAGGCCCGATCAGCGGCGATAGCCCACAGGCAGGTTGTGACCCAACCCATTTTGAAGATATCCCGGTAGAGTACTGGTCGGCCAACTTCGCTGCCATTCAGGCCGCTACTTCGGCAGGTATTATCGTGGTCGAAGCTGCCGGCGACGGCGGTATGAACCTGGATGATACCATCACCCCCACCCACCCGCAACATATTTATGGGGGCGCCTTCAACCGCAGCAACCGCGATTCGGGCGCCATTATTGTCGGCGCCGGTGGATCTGGGCAAAGCGCAACCACTGAGCGCGCTCCGCTATGCTTCAGCAACTACGGCAGCCGGGTAGACGTACAGGGCTGGGGCGAAAATATCGCCACAACCGGTGGAGATAACGACTTGAATCCTGGCGGCACAGCCAAACAGACTTACACAGACGAATTTGGCGGCACCTCCGGCGCAGCGGCCATGGTGGCCGGCGCAGCCGCCGACTTGCAAGGTATTTACAAATACCTCAGCAGTGTTCCCATAACCCCATCACAACTACGCAGCCTGTTGGTCAAGACCGGCGCCCAACAGAACGGCGATGCAGTCCATAATCATATTGGCCCTCTGCCAAACCTGGGACAGGCCAGCCAGCAGGTCTCCTCCCCAACATTACTGGGTCCTGCAGATAACAGCACCGTTAATACTTTAAAGCCGACCTTTGATTGGTCTTTTTACCTGAATGCCACCTCGTTTGAACTTCAAATTGCTACTGGTTCTTCTTTCAGCGGTAATGTTGTAGTGGATCAAACCCAGTCCGGCACGGAGTTCACTCCTGGCATCAATCTAAGTAGTGGTCAACAATATTATTGGCACGTGTACGGTTTGATCACCACTACCACCACTACCTATGATCCAGTCACTCAAACCAACATTACCACGACCACTACCACGAAAACTCCGCCGTCCGATACTTTTACATTTACAGTGAGCGCACAGGCTGACAAAGCTTCGTCCCCCAAATTGTATAAGCCGGACGACAAATCTACCAGCAGCGATTTCAGCCCGGTGCTTTCCTGGTATGACCCAAGCAATACGTCCAATTTGTCTGAATACCACATCGAGATCTCTACTTCTTATACCTTTGCAGATACCGATACAAACCTGGGCATCGATACCACACGCTTTCCCATTGGATACCCAGCAGGGGAAACCTCCACAGCAGGAATTTCAGATTCCAGCTCGTTTCCCATTACACTCAACAACGAAGATGATACCTATTACTGGCACGTAGCTGCCTGTTATGGCAGTGGTTCCGGCGAATACTGCAGCCCGTGGAGCGGCCGCCGGATTATCTACACCGGCCTGATGGCTCCAGATTCCCTGGTCGAAAATTCCCTACAGGAGCTACGTCCAACCTTTAGCTGGAATGAGGTTGACGCTGCAAATGCGACAGCCTATTATCTGCAGGTGGCGCAAGTCCTGTCTAATTCAACCTACAAAGTTTTGACCTCGGCTACGATCAGTCTGCCCAAGGGTCAATCCGTCGTGCCCACCACCTACGCACTGACCCATGACCTGCCAAAAAATCTACACAACTTAGATTTCCGAGTGGCAGTCAAAGGGAAAACGGTCTGGTCCTATTCCCAATATTCCGGGAATCTTTTCAATACGGGCAATCCACCGCCAACTGTCTCTTTGGTGGCACCTAAGAATAAGGCGATCGATTCTGATTATCCATTTACGCCCCAATTCAGTTGGAAACCCGTCAAAGATAACGTTAAAAAGGATTATGTCACCGATACCTATAATATACAAATTTCCAATACTTCGGACTTTGAAGCAAATAATCCCGCCAATAATATTTCCACGACTGAGGTCGACGGTCTCGGTCCTGGCACCGGTCAAAATATCCCGCTGACTTATACATTTGGGGCAGCATTGAACCCTCAAACCATTTATTACTGGCACGTCCAAAGCTCTGATGGCAGCACTTTGAGCGACTGGAGCTCCACCTGGATATTGTATACTGCCGTGCCGTACCCAAATGCTCCGCCGGACCTAACGACTCCAACCGTCCCAACGGATGGCAATAACTACGTCGATTCCCTGCGCCCCACCTTTAGCTGGGATGCAGTCGACCTGGCCAGCTCTTATCAAGTCGAGGTCGCGACCGATTCGGCCTTCAATAACTTGAAAGCAAACGTGATTACCAAGAGCGGGCCTCCTTTTGTACTGCCGGTCACCCTGCCAAGCCTGGATACTTTGTACTGGCGGGTAAGAGCAGACGGGCTATACGGTTGGAGCGATTGGACAAGCGGCAACTCATTTAACACCGGCTCAGCGCCGCCCAGCCTTACCAGCCCGTCCAATGGCGCCGACCTGGCGAACTTCAATCCAACGCTGGATTGGAATAGCCTGCCCACCTATTCCAGCTCCAGCTCTAATTTCGACTTGAACCCCATAACCTATGATGTTGAGATTGGCACCAGTCCCAATTTTGACAGTGTTCCGCCGTTTGTGCAAGATACTTCACAGGGTACCCATTCAAACTACCCCATCGTGGGCAATGTTCTGACAGACTCGGACCAGTATTACTGGCGCGTGAGGGCGGAAAACAGCCAAACGGATGGGGTCTCAGCCTGGTCGCAGCCCTATTCCTTCTTCACCCCGGCCATCGTCAGCGGCACGGTCTCTGACCTCACAACAGGCCTTCCGATCAGCGGGGCCACAGTCCAAATCGGCGGCATGTCTTTGTCAACCACCACCGATTCTTCTGGAAAGTACCAGTTCTTTGGGCTGCCCGGTGGTAATACCTATCGACTCTATGCATCAGCCTACGGATCAGCTCCTTACGGCTATATCCGCCAGGCTTATAACGTTACTACTGCATACGGCCAGGATGCCACCTTGAATTTCAACCTGGCGACAGTACCAATACCAGGTACTATGAAGATCGTGCTGACCTGGGAAAATGCACCCAACGATCTGGAAGCCAATCTGTGGTTGCCCAAGAATTCTAATGGCGGCACGGGCTACCTGGTTAATGAGGAAGCCGGGCACACCGGTTCGCTTACCACTGATCCTCCGGAAGCTAAAATGGATACACCCGGTTCAACCCGTATAACCGCTGGTTTCGGCCCGGAGGCAATTACCGTGAACGAAGTTCCAAACGGTAACAAATCAACCTACCCTTACAATATGTTTTACGCTAACACATACACTTATGCCGTCCATATCAATTCACCCCTGGGGACGTTCGGACAGTCCAATGCAGTGGTGACCGTGTATGATGGTCCGATAATAACTTACTATAAGATCTTTAACGTGCCGACTAACACCAGCGGCACCTGGTGGAAGGTGTTCACAATCGATGGAGCCACACGCAAGATTACCACGATTAACCAGGTGCTCAATTACAATCCACAACCTTACGTTGCACCTTAAACCGTAAGCAGTGCCTTTAGAAAAAATCCCCTTGCCGTATCCGGTGAGGGGATTTTTTTAAATGGTTATTTTATATGCCGTTTAAAACTGACGAATGCGACTTTATCCTGGTTATGAATATTGGGAAAGGGCTGGAAAACTTGTAATTGCTGCTTATGCAAGCACATAATTTCACCAATCAAAACCTTGTCAATCAGGAAAAACGCAACTATAATATCAACGCTTTCCTCGATAGCTCAATTCGGCAGAGCGGGCGGCTGTTAACCGCTAGGTTCCTGGTTCGAGTCCAGGTCGAGGAGCCTTTATAAGAAACTCCGCCCTCAATGGGCCGCCCCTGGTAACGCCGACCGGGGGCATTTTTTAAGGCGCAATCTTAGGGTTGAGCTCTTTCCAGCTCTTGCCGCCGTTGGTGGATTTCACCAGGGCGAGAGAACTACCGTTTACGGCAACCACCCAACCTGTTTGTGTATCCACGAAATCCGGCGCCCCGCTCCAATTCACCGTTGCAAGCATCGTCCAGCTTTGCCCGCCATCCTGGGTAAAATACAACTTTGAACCCTTAACATCCTCGTTTGA
>DATFYI010000122.1:0-5343 GCA_035315125.1 Anaerolineaceae bacterium
GCATACCAGAAATTTCCTAAATAATACGGAGCCCGTGCGTCATCTGGATTTATACGTTGAGCGGTTTCGAGGATATCCACATCCTCCAGTCTGTTTGGAAAACAGTAATCGCCATTTAAAGAGCTGGCCTGGCGGAACGTACTGATCGCTACCTGCTCCTGCCCCATCTGGAAATATAGCCAACCCAAAGTGTAAGCCGCCATTGGCTGCCAGTCTGCCAGCGGTTCGAGCAGTTTAACGACATCCTCGAACAAACCGGCCTGGGTATAATCCAGGGCCAGCTCGACGCGCACGTCCGATCCGGCGGGAACCCTGTCTTCGAAGGTATGATCCCCGGTCAGCAGAAACTTTTCCCACAATGCGCCATATTCCGTGTGGTCCCGCTCCAGGCTGCGGGAGGCTTCACTCAGAGCAACCTCCGCCTGACCTTGCCGGCGTAACAGCGCAATTTTGAGGTGGCGGGCCTGGTAATGGCTTTGGTTGCGGTTTAAACTGTGCTCGCAGAACTCGATTGCCTGGTCATAATTACCAGCCCGGCTGGCCAGCCTGGCAAGCTCAAAATAGGCGGCATCCTGCCAGGCGGCATTCCAAACCGCCTTGTGGAAGGCATCAAGAGCTTCACCATAACGTCCCTGCATCTTCAGGGCCAGACCCAAATTGTAATATGGCTCACCATCATAGGGGTTGGTGTTGCGCAGTGTGAGGCGGTTAATGGCGGTGCGGAAATAGCCTTCAGCCTCGGCAAATTTAGCCCGTCGATAAAGCAGCAGGCCGAGTGCATTGTTGCAGCGGCTGTCGCCTGGATCGCGGCGTAAAGCTTCCATGTAATAAGGCTCAGGCGCATAGGTGGCATGGCGGTATTGTTCGAGATGCAGGCCGTTCAGATACAATTCGTCGATCGATTCAATTGTTTCGGGCGGACGAGCCGCCGCGGCAGGGGCCGGGATCTCTGGCTTTTCATCCGGCAGAGGGCTGTACGCCAGCAGGAGGGAGCTCACGTCGAATATCTTAAGGGTCAGCTCCTGCGGCTTTGTCCCGGCGGCTAGAGCTACCTGTTCCAGGATGACATTTTCAGGGTCGATTGAAACTAGTTTTTCATAGATTGATTGTTTCTGGCAGGTCAGGCTGACAGTTAATGTGCGGGGCGCGGATGCGTACACTCCAAAATGTGCCAGGTCATGGTGAACATCCAGGCTGACGGCGACATGCTGGTTGGCATTGCAGACCCGGCCAATCTTTTTATAGGGCATGAAAATCTGCGAAAACGATTTTTCCTCGCCTGGTTGAATCCATGAAAAATCAGGTTGGTTATCGGTATAGGCTCCGCACATCAGTTCAATGTAGGGGCCATCCTGATCTGTCAGTTGTCTGTCCCAGGCCTGCCCAAAATCGCCATTTCCCCAGGTCCACTGTTTCTTGCCAGGCACGATGTGGTGATCGGCAATGTGTAGCATACCTGCAGCACGGCCGTGGTCGTAGCCGCCCATAAAGTCGAAATCAGAGTGATAGGCCATGTAGGAAGTAGGCACCGGAATATTCTTATAGCGGCTGATATCTGTACCGGGAGCATAGTTAACTTTGTAATAGGTGCCTGTGGCGATCGGGAAGCTGGATACATCTCGTTTGCCGTGATCCATCACGGCATGAACGTCCGGCGGAAACACGGATTGGTACTGGTCGTTAACTGCCACAGCCGGGTTGGCCCACCATAGAAAAGTCTGCGGGACGGATGTGCGATTGTAAAGCTGTACGCATACTTCAAAATAGGCGCGTTCGGGATAAAGCCGGATACCATGCATGCCTTTGGTATGGAACATGGTTTCAATCTCAGCGCACCAGGCCGTTTTACTGCCGTCTTCGTGTTCTTGAAGGGTCCAATCCAGTGGGTCAAAGGTGCTGGGACGGTGATGTTGTGGCCAATTAAACTCGATACCGCCGGAAATCCACGGCCCAGCCAGGCCAACCAGGGCAGGTTTGATGACGCGATTATAGTAAATAAAATGATAGCCGTTGGTCTTATCCAGCGCCATTTGCACGCGCCCACCCAGCTCTGGCAGGATCATCAGTTTTAGGTAGCGGTTCTCCAGGAAGAGGGCGGTATACTCCCGATCTTCTTTTTCGTCTAAAATACGGTCAATGATCGCATGCGGATAAACCGCGCCGTTGCTGCCCTGATAAACCCTTTTTTCGAGGAACATGGGATTTTTATCAGGGCTCCCAATTTTATAGGTGGGTATTGTGACTTTCTCAGCCCAGGCTTTTACTTCATCTGGCATGATTTGTCCTTTACCCTGCACCCACCTCACAGTTTGAAATAAAGGCAATGATATTTTTTATCAGTTGGTATAAGAACGAAAATCCTGCACAGCCTGGTAGAGCGCCAGCAAATTCTCAACAGGTATGCCGGCTTGCACGTTATGGATGGTATTAAATACAAAGCCGCCATTCTTGCCAAAGATTTCGGTGCGCTCCTGTACCTGTTTTCGCACTTCTTCTGGTGTTCCAAATGGCAGGGTCTTTTGCGTATCCACCCCGCCTCCCCAGAAAGTAATTTCGCTTCCGAAACGGTCCTTCAAAACCTGGGGATCCATATTGGCTGCAGAGGTCTGAACCGGGTTAAAGATTTCAAAACCGGCTTCAATCATGTCCGGGATAAGTGGCTGGATTGAGCCACAGCAATGAATAAATACTTTCCAGGTCGTATGTTTGTGAACCCAATCGTTTAGCTGTTTTTGAAAGGGCATATACAACGTGCGGTAAGTCTTTGGAGAAATCAATGGCCTGGTTTGCATGCCAAAATCGGTTCCAGACATGAAAATTGCAGTAATCCGCTCACCAACTGCTTCATGGATGCATTCGAGGTTTTTGAGAGCAATTTCACACTGCCCTTCAAACACTTTATAAATGTAATCGCGGCGGGTTACAGAGCTCATGTACCATTCCGCTACATCGCGGATGCCCTTAGGATACTTTAAATTTGGCGCAGGTACCAGGGCAATATCGCCAAAAGCAGTGCCGCCAAAATTCGCTAAAACTGCTAAATCAGTCTGTTCATCCAGCCGGATTGATTCATTATGAAAGTAGTCCAGATCCTCTTTTGTCAGAAGTGTAAACTCTTCCAGGTTATCGCGTGGATCAAGTTTGTCTTCAATGATCGGGGGTTGGCGTACGATCCCATCAAAATAATATCCTCCAGCAGGTAAGCGCCCACTGGCTGGGGCGCTATGGTCGCCTTCCGGATACATTAAAATATCACCGTTCGATTCAGGGACAGTATTAAATGCCTCCGGGACCAGTAGGGGAGTCCCATCGAAAAATGTCCAGGGTTTCCAGTTGTTGTTTTCGAAACCAAACATATTTTTTCGCCCGCCCAGCGCGATCACATCGACGCCTAATTTCTGGATCAGGTCGGGTTTAATTTCACCCAGCATCTGGTAGGGTTCGACCACTTTTACAGGGGTTCCAGGTGGATCAAGGTGCAAGGCCTGACGCAATAGATAGACTGAGCTTACATGCATTCCGGATGTAGGTCCAGCACCTATATCCAGCGGTATGCGATCCGGCACTTCATGATTAATGGTCTTTACAACCCTCTGGCGTGAATTCATTGCTTGGTTTCCTCCGTTAATATAACTTCGACCCGAAATAATTCGTTCGTGTTTCTTAAGCTCGTTATAGACAAGCGAAAGTTTTCCACGATCAGTTCCAATAATATCTCACCTTTTCTTCGACAGGAAGACCTGACGTTAGTTTAACGAAAACAAACGGGCAATTCAATATAAATAATGCCCCTTTCATAATATAATAATGCAAGAAGTTCACGATGTCGAATTCAAAAGCATTACAACGTCAAGAGCAGATTATCAACCTGCTTGAAACCAATGGGGAAGTATCAGCCAAGGATCTTGCAGACCGGTTGAAAGTTTCGATTTGGACGATCCGGCGAGACTTAAATGGTCTGGAAGAACGCGGCATCTTACACAGGTATTATGGCGGAGCAAATCCAATCCGGTCGATTGACGATACGCGTCAGCTTGAAGGACGGGATTCTTTCCGCAAATCCGCGGTGGTAAATCTGGATGCCAAGCAACGTATAGGCCTGGCGGCGGCTCGTTTGCTTCATTCTGGTGAACGCGTGGCTTTGGCTGGCGGTACAACCACTCTCGAGGTGGCAAAAGCGCTCAAATCAACGCATTTCAAGGGTGAGATTGTTACGAATGGTTTGGATATCGCTCTCGAGCTATCCGAAGAAACCGAAACCCACGTAGCCTGTTTAGGTGGAGATGTCCAGCCGCGCTCCCATACACTGTTTGGGTCTTTGACGGAACGGATGTTAAAGCTACATTATTTTGATGTGGCGGTCATCGGGGTATCGGGCATTTCCCCCAGCCAAGGGAAGGGATCACAGTTAACAGCCAGGTGGACGCTACGGTGCTCGAATTAATGGTGGAACGTTCTAGCCGGGCAATTTTGGTCGCAGATCGTAGCAAATTTGGACGGGTGGGTTTTGCTTCATTCTTTCCAAATGTTCAGATTTACTGCCTGGTTACAGATGAACCTGTGCCAGTTGAATATAGCGATTATTTGCAATCATTACAGATCAATATGGTAATTGCAGATAAAAAAACTATAAATGGTGAATTTGCACAATTGAATACTTACAGTGTATTCCCAAATAATTAGCCAATTGATTATTCCAGTCAGAAAACGAGCAGGTTAAACATTGAAATGCCCGTTCTATTGTGGTATGAATAATATGTTCACAAATCTGCGTTTGGCAGATTCCATTTCCACTTTTTTCGAATAGAGGAGAATGAACAAATGAAGAGAACCATGTACTATTTAATTAGCACGTTGGTGGCGCTGTCATTCATATTGACAGCATGCGCAACCCCTGCCACCCCAACCGCGGCTCCGGCTGCTCCCGCAGCAACCACAGCACCGGCCGCGCCGGCCGCCACAACCGCGCCGGCTGCCAGCCTGGCAGTTGGCATTGTGCTACCCACCAAGGATGAGCCCAGGTGGATCCAGGATCAAACCCGCTTCCAAACCGCTCTCACAGCGGCCGGATACCAGGTAGAGATTCTGTTCAGCCAGGGTGATCCCGCCAAGGAGAAGGCCAATGTTGAAGCGCTCATCTCCAAGAACATCAAAGTCCTGATCATCTGCCCGCAGGATGCAGCCGCAGCCGGCGCCGCCGTCGATGAAGCGCATGCGGCCGGCATCAAAGTCATCTCCTACGACCGCTTGATCACCGGCAGCTCCTCGGTGGATTACTACGTGACCTTTGACAGCATTTCAGTCGGCAAGGCCCAGGGACAGTATCTGGTAGATCACGCCACC
>DATFYI010000123.1:0-23505 GCA_035315125.1 Anaerolineaceae bacterium
ACAGGGCTGTTGCCCC
Source organism: Anaerolineaceae bacterium (assembly GCA_035315125.1). Taxonomy (GTDB): domain Bacteria; phylum Chloroflexota; class Anaerolineae; order Anaerolineales; family Anaerolineaceae; genus DATFYI01. The sequence goes on from DATFYI010000123.1 coordinate 17, forward strand.
AGGCTTCATCGCTTCCAACGGATCAAGCACAACCGGCAGCGGCTCGTATTCTACTTTTACCGCACGCGCAGCCATCTCAGCCAGTTCTTCCGTCTCGGCCGCCACTGCCACAACTGCCTCACCCATGCGGCGTATTTTATCGGCCAGGATATAGTGATCTTTGTGCAATGCCCATTCTACAGTAATGATACGCTCGTTATAACGCACCTGGGGAATATCCCGGAAAGTCAGCACCACTGCTCCCATTGCCTCAGCGGCGCTGGTATCCACCGATTTAATCAATCCGTGTGCATAGGGCGCACAGACCGTCCTGCCATACAGCATGCGCGGCAAGGTCATGTCAACTGTGTACAATTCCTGCCCGGTCACACGCGCCACCCCATCTTTGCGTGGGGTTACATGACCAACAACCTGAAAATCTTTTTTCTCCATTCCTGCTCCTTCCGGGAAATTCCCCGAATTTCCTTTTCGAATACCGGTACGCTTACTTGAGTTGTAAACTGAACTGATGAAACAATTTCAAGCCTTACCCATCACAGAGGCAATCAAGGCCATACGGATGAAGACCCCGTTCCCTACCTGGCGGAAATATGCAGCCGTTGGTAGACTGTCTACATCGGTTGTGATTTCGTTGACACGCGGCAGTGGGTGCATAATGGTCAGTTGAGGATTGACCCGCTCGACCATTTCGCGGGTAAGAATGTAGCTGTTCTTGAGGCGCTCGTATTCAGCCGGATCAGCAAAGCGTTCCTTCTGGATACGTGTCATATAAAGAACGTCGCCCTTTGCCAGCGCCGCTTCGAGATTGGTGGTTTCTTCTACCTGCACGCCGTGATCGCGCAACTTTTTGACCAGGGCTTCTGGCATCTTGAGCTCTTCCGGCGCTACCAGGATGATCTTGCAGTTGTAGTGTTTGTACATTTCTACACCTGCATGAACGGTTCGACCGTTCTTGAGATCGCCACATAAAACAATGGTGGTACCGTCTATCTTGCCGCGCTCGTGCTTGATGGTATACAGATCGAGCAAAGCCTGGGTGGGGTGCTGACCTGCGCCATCGCCGCCATTCAAAACAGGCGCTTCCGCCACCGCAGCAGCTTCTTTGGCCGAACCGATTTGCGGATGGCGCATGGCGATGATATCAGCATATTGGTCTACAGTGCGGATCGTATCGGCCAGTGTCTCTCCTTTGGCGGTTGAGGTTGACTCGGCCGATGAGAAACCGATAACATTACCGCCTAAACGGTGCATGGCTGTCTCAAAGGAGAGACGCGTACGGGTACTCGGTTCGAAAAAAAGCGTTGCCAGTACATAGCCCTTCATCAAATCGACGGCTGGCTTATTCTTGATCTGGCCGCGAAAATCATCAGCCAGTGCCATCACATAATCAATTTCTTCACGGCTGAATTGCGCCCCATCCAGAATATCTTTATCTTTCAGGCTAAACATAATTCCTCCTTGTGATGTCTTTGCGGTTTCAGATTTTTTTGTAAATATGAATGATTAATAATGACTGACTACATTTGCCAGCCGTGCAACGCCTTCTTCAATCTCATCCGGTGTCAGAGCGCAGAAAGGCAACCGTACAAAACGATCGCCGCTATTCTGAACAAAAAAATTGCGCCCATCGGTTAGTTGTAGACCAGCCTGGTTGGCACGATCAAGTAAAATTTCAGCAGTCACATCGGTTTTGAGATTTACGCCCACAAAAAAACCGCCGTCTGGTTTTTGCCAGGATGCCAGTCCCGTCATGTACTGATCGAGCATTTTCAACATTGTGTCCAGACGAGGCTGGTAAAGTTCTTTGAGATGCTGGATGTTCGACTCAAGCCAGCCGCGCTGCTGGTAATCGTAGACAATGGCCTGGTTCAAGTAGCTGGCATTAATATAGGTGTCTTCGGCCATGCGAGCAACTTTATCAGCCAACTGCTCAGGCGCGATCACATAGCCCACCCGCAAGCCAGGAGCGATTAGCTTGCTATAAGACGACATCTTTAAAGTATGTTCGGGGGCAAATTCAAAGATGGAGGGCACATCCTGACCCCTATAACGCAAAACTCGGTAAGGTGAATCTTCGATGATCCAAAAATCGTATTCCCTGGCCAGATTAGCGATGCGTTTGCGTTTTTCCAGCGAAAGCACCGTACCACTCGGGTTTTGAAAATCGGGGATGAGATAAAAAATTACAGGACGATTGCCTTTTTTTAATTGATCTTCTATTTGAGCCACGTCAGGTCCATCTTCTTCCAATGGAAAACCGGTCAACTGGGCGCCAGCCCGTTTCAAGATTGTTACTGTCCGATCGTAAGTCGGTTCTTCGACAAATGCGCCAGTCCCCGCCTGGATAAGCAGCCGTGCGCACAGGTCTTGCAATTGCAGGGTTCCCTGTCCGAGAATCACTCGCTGTGGGTCGACTCCATTCTGTTCGGCGAGGATTTTGCGTAGTGGCTCAAAGCCGCGCACTGGTCCGTATTGCAAGACTACATCACTGAATTGCGCCAGTACTGATCGAGTGCATTCAACCAACTGCTCTGGGCAAAAACTTTCTGGCGGAGGTACTCCACGCGTAAAACGGATCAATTTTTCATTCATAAGATTTGACAACCTCGACAGAATTCAAATTTGCTGATCTATTCTCCTGACGGAATTTCGCCCCCAAAGCCGCCGAAATCTTTTCCGCATATTCAGCACATAGAGTGGCGTATTGTTTTATTTTTTCACTGCTGTAACGCATGGTTGGGCCAGCCAGACCGATTGCTCCAACCACCTGTCCTTTCCAATCTCGAATGGGAGTTGCAACACCCCAGGCACCAGGGTCGGTCTCTTCCAGACTGTCGGCATACCCTAGGGCACGGATACGCGCCAGTTCAGCCTTGAGCTCATTTACATCCGTGATCGTGTTCGTACATAACTTTGGCAACCCTTTTTCTTTTACAATCGCCATGACTTCGTCATCCGACAAATAGGCAATTAAAACTTTGGATGAAGCTCCTGCATGAGCAGCGCGTTGAGCCCCAATTTCCATTTTTAAACGCAAGGTATGGCTCGTCTCAATCATATCAATACACAGGACTTCATGATCTTGATAAACGGTCAGGATGACTGTTTCACCTGATGTAACCACCAATTCGGTCATAAATGGTTTGGCAACTTCCCGCAGAGTAGTACTTTCGGCCGCGGCCAAACCCCATACAAACAAGTGATAACCCAAACGCCATTTTTTATCGTTTGGGTCTCGCCGAACAATTCCATGTGATTCAAGACCGGTCAAAAACCGGTGCAAGGTGCTCTTTGGCAAATTGAGATGATCGCTCAGTTCGGTCAAAGACACAGCCTCATGACCTTGCGCGAAAAAATCGAGAATTTCAACGAAACGATCGATGGTTTTTACTGCTGAGGTATCCATAAGTTAGTGCTGCACAGGACTGACTGGATAAGAATGCTGAAAAGAAATTCGGTTATTCCATATATTGGAACTATATTCCGTTATATGGAATTATAGCAAATTACAATATCCGTGTCAAGCAACAAACCTCTTTTTCGCCAACACGCCCAGAGGAAATCCCATGCTATTGACTCCACAAATTAACCGACCTGAACTTTTGGACCGGCAGCCATGACTTCTGGAGATACTTCACTGGCGTATTGGGCAAAGTTTTCCACGAAACGAGCAGCTAACTTCTGTGCCTGGCGGTCAAACTCTTGCGGATTTGACCAGGTCTGGCGCGGATTTAGCACTTCAGCCGGCACATCCGGACACTCATAAGGTACTTCCAAACCAAAAATTGGATCAAGGCGGGTGGGGATGCCGTCCAGTTGACCGTTCAACGCTGCACGTACCATGGCGCGGGTATGGGGTAAATAGATTCGTTTACCAACCCCGTAAGGTCCACCCGTCCAGCCGGTGTTGATCAACCAGACACGCACCTGGTGTGCAGCAATCTTTTCACCCAACAATCGGGCATACACCGTCGGATGCAATGGTAAAAAAGGTGCTCCAAAACAGGTTGAAAAAGTCACCTGTGGTTCTAAAGCCAGCTCTTTTTCCGTCCCTGCCAGTTTAGAGGTGTAACCGGACAAAAAGTAATACCTGGCCTGGTCAGGGGTCAGGCACGCCAGCGGCGGCATGACGCCGGATGCATCTGCCGTCAGGAAGAAGATATTGCTGGGCTGACCAGCGCGTCCATCCAAAACAGAATTTGGGACATAATCAATCGGGTAGGCGGCGCGTGTGTTCTCGGTGAGGCTGCCATTGGAAAAATCCACTTTCCGGGTTACCGGATCAACATAGACATTTTCCAATACTGCCCCAAAGCGGCGGGTTGAATCATAGATCAACGGTTCCAACTCCTTGCGCAAGCGGATTGTTTTTGCGTAACAGCCCCCTTCAAAGTTGAAGATGCCGTCATCTCCCCAGCCGTGTTCATCATCTCCGATCAATTTGCGGTCGTGATCTGATGATAGGGTGGTCTTGCCGGTTCCAGACAAACCGAAAAATAATGCCACGTCTCCTGCTTCCCCCACATTGGCAGAACAATGCATCGACATAACACCTTGTAGAGGCAACAGATAATTCATAATCGTAAAGATAGCTTTTTTGATTTCTCCGGCGTAGCGGGTGCCACCTATTAAAATCAGCTTTCTACCAAAATGGATGGCGATGAACACACCGGAATTTGTCCCGTCGGTTTCAGGAGATGCATGCAGCCCGGGCACAGAGATTAGTGTAAACTCCGGAACCGCACTACTATATTCTTCCTGTGGGATACGCAGGAATAAATTTCGAGCGAACAAACTTTGCCACGCCAAATCGGTTATGATGCGGATCGGCAAGCGGTATTTGGGATGGGCACCCACCTGGAGATCATGTACAAAAACATCCCGTCCTTGCAAATAGGCGGCTACTTTCCAGGCCAACCGGTCAAAATTCTCAGGCGAAATAGGATGGTTGACCTTTCCCCAATCGACCGGGTCATTTACGATGGCTGGAGCTTTAACAATAAATTTGTCGTTTGGCGAACGTCCGGTATTTGGCAGGGTATTAACGATCACTGCGCCCAGGTGTCCGAGCATGCCTTCATCCCGGCGAATAATTTGTTCAACCAGGGCAGAAGGCCCCAGGTTCCAATATTCCCGATTAAGCTCGCTCAAACCGTGATTTTCCAGACCATACCAGCTTGGAATACCAAATTTCTCTCCCATTCTCACCTCCTTTTGTAGCTTAAATCACTCCAGATCCTGAAGTGCAGTCACCGGTCATGTTTTTTTATTCTTTTATTTTGACTTAAATTCAATTTGATATTCTTCTGCAATCCGCTCAAGCTCTTTAAAGACTTTAGGATTCAAGGGTATGCCTTCGTGCCAGCGGCGTTCGGCTTGCTCATATTCCTTTTCACCGTGAATGTAAATTCGCTCTTGACCGGCTGCTTTATGGGCATTTTTCATTCTAGATTGGAGGTCATCCATCGCGGCAGCAAACTCCTCCAAAGGCCGGAAGGCATCCACTCTCAGTGCTCCAAATACGTGTCCAAGACCAGCAGGCAAATCTTTACCATCCTCAGTCTTTGGATAAACCCGGTCCGCATACAAAGCACCCGGCAGAACACCGCACAATACTTCCACCAGCAGGCTGAGACCATAACCTTTATGCCCACTTAATAACTCGCCATTACCACCCAACGGTTCCAGGCCGCCTCGGATTGGACGAGAATTCATGTTTTTGATTACCTGGGCTGCATCGGTGGTCGGAATGCCGTTTTCATCAGAGGCCCAACCCAGCGGGATCGGTTTTTCCAGGCGATCATACACTTCCAACTTGCCAAAAGGAACCGTGCTGGTCGCCATGTCCAACACAAAGGGGCGCTCATCTTCAGCCGGCGCAGCCACGGCAATCGGGTTAGTTCCCAACATGGCGTCGCTGCCAAAAGTAGGTACTACAAATACGCGCGAATTGGTCATCGACATTCCCACACAGCCATGTTCCAATGCCATCATGGCGTAATACCCGGCAATCCCGTAATGGTTTGAATTACGGACAGTTACGAAACCCAGTCCATACTGCTCAGCCTTGGCAATGGCCATTTTCATAGCCCGGTAGGAAACCGGCTGGCCCATACCGCCTCCTGCGTCAATCAGAGCAGTTGTTGGCGTCTCATTGACAATCTTTGGCTCTGCATTGGTATGGATTACTCCGGCTTTAATATTTCCCACATAGAAGCTTAGGCGGGCTACACCATGACTATCAACACCACGCAAATCGGCCGTTACCAGCACATCGGCGATGATACGAGCATTTTCTTCCGTTTCGCCCAGTTTCTTCATGACCTGGCTGCATAAAGATCTCAACGCTTCTTGGGGGATAAGCCGAATCTCATTTTCCATTTTATTTAAACTCTCCATTGTCTATGCGTTCACCAGACGAGGAATTGTGGCTGAACCCACCGGTAGAACGGCCAGTCGAGCCAGCACGCCATATGTCTGCAGGATTGAATCAATACCAGCTTGAAGCGCGTCAACTTTGTGGATGCCGATCGATTCCAATTCCTGGGCAGGAATGCCGGGCAGGTACCCAAATAACCGCTTCTCTGTACGGATTTGCGACAAGAAATAACCGAGCACGTTATAGGTCACTTTCCCGTTTCGCCGGGCGATATTGCGTAAGAAATCATCCGGTTTCTGACCTGGTTCGGCCAACAAACGATAAAAGCCCTCACTGCCCATGCCATCCGGGCAAGGCGCCACAACCAGTATACTCCCTCCGGGTCGAACGATTAGGTCGGCATATTCAATCGCACGCATCGCCTGGTAAAAATCAACATCATACGGATATGCCGAGACCACGGCAACATCCACTGCAGCGGGGCAATCCACTTCGTAAACTGTTTTAGCCAGTTCGACGCCAGCAGTATGGATTTGCTTAGGGGCTCCTGCAAAAACTCTTGCAATCTGTCCATCCTGGCTGAGCACCACATTGACAAATTGGTCCACCCTCACCATAGCGCCCGCCTCATCAATATCCTGGCGGCACGGTAGGTCCACGCTCCCGTAATGGCGAAAACTTATCGCTGCCAAAGTATGATTGGTATCAACCGTTTCCAGTGCTGCAACACCGGGCACGATCAGCTTATAACCGCCTGCATAACCCGCATAATCGCTTGGGTCAATATGACCAATCCCAAAGACGCGTTCGCGCTCCACTACCAGGTGGTTCACCCATACAGGAGTTGCGCGAGCGGTTAATCCTAAAAATACCTGGCTGTTTCGGTCGTTGCAATCATGCTGTTCTATGCAAAAGCGCCCATAAACAGATTCGCCCAATTTGTCAAGCAGCTCACTTTCACTACATGGGCGATGGGTACCGGTAGAGACGAGCAGGGTGATATCCTGGTCGCAAACACCACAGGACACCAATCTCTCCAGCATAAGCGGCAGGATCAGCTTTACTGGTGTATCGCGCGTGTAATCGTCCACCAGGATCAGAACTTTCTCGCCTGCTTGCACGATTTGCTCAATCGGCCCGGTGCCAAGTGGATGATCCAGGGCGCGTCGGATCTCCATGATTGGATCCGGACAGGCTGGAACTGGATGCGGCGCAAGCACTCCCACCAAATTCTCCGCAGAGACCTGGAAGTTAAGTTGCTGCTTGCCAAATGGTAGAGGAATATTAAGCATCATATTACGAAAGGATGAGCTTGCTAGCTATCCTTTTCCTCTTCTCGTATCAGCGGCACAGTCATGCAGGTCGGTCCACCGCCGGCATTGGTAAATTCGCTCAAATCTATCTCAATCACAGTGATGCCACGTTTGCGTAATTCGGCGGTTACCGTCGGGTTTCCAGCCGGCATAATCAGCTTACCGGGTTCAATCACCAGGAAATTCGAAGGACAACCGTTGACTTCTTCCTCGGAGATCTCGATCAGGTCGAAATCCTTTTGATGCAGCAAATAATCGATAAACTCATAGCCGACGCAAGCCGGGTAAATCACACCGATCTTGGGCGCTGCCACACCAAAAACCATATCGAGATGAAAGGCGCCACCCCCTTTGCCTGTTTGCGCCCTGCGAGTATTTAGAGGGCCTGGCAGATGCACGATGTGGATATCCTCCACTCCAAACTCTGGCAGGATAGAGCTTACCTGCCGCACACCTTCCGGGTTCGAACGCTGGCTGATCGCCAATGGCAGACTCTTTTTATCCAGCCACACTGCGTTGCTAGACTCAAAAAAACCCCTGCCATGTATTGTATATAGAATCGGGCAGCCCAACGCTCCAATTGTTCGAGACTGATAATATTCCAAGCCGCGCTTATAGGCCGGTGCACAGCGACAGATGATCGCTCCTCCTTTAACCATGAGTGTCTCATGAGTATAGGTTGCACTACGCAGCGGGATGCCATAGGTGCCAAGTAGTGGTTGTGGCGCATTCAGCGGCAGCACCTCTACATCGTTTTCTTGCAGCACTTTTACAAATTCATCATGCTGGGCTTGCATTCGAGCCAGATTGGGCAACCCGGTCGGAAGGTTTAAATAATCCGGGTCTACCTCACCCCAGGCTGCTTCCGGTCCGGGACGGTGAACGATTACAGCCCGTAAGCGGGCATAACTGGATTGACCTCCCCACGATCGTCCCCAAGTTCTGGAGAATTCCGCCAGGTAATCGCTTTCAAAATAAGTGAGTGGAGGCTTACCAGGCCGATATAAGGGGATATCCTTCAATTTTGCAGAATAGGAATCCGTCATAATGAAAATCTCTATATTCCCAGATAAAACTTTTTGATATGATCGCTGTTCGCTAAATCAGTGGCTGATCCTTCCATGGCAACCTGACCGTTCTCAAGCACATAGCCGCGGTCGGCCAGTTCCAGAGCATAACCCGTATTCTGCTCCACCAGCAGCACTGTCAGCCCCAACTTCTTGAGATCGCGGATTCTTTCGTAGATTTCATCCACCAATTTAGGAGCAACTCCCAGCGAAGGTTCGTCAAGCATAATCAGTTTGGGACGGCAGACCAACCCGCGCGCGATTGCCAGCATCTGGCGCTCACCGCCGCTCAGGGTACGTGCAAACTGTTTGCTACGATTTTTCAAGATTGGGAACAGGTCATAGATCTCATCCAGAACACCCGTTTTTAGGATATTACGGTTGCTGTAGGCGCCCATCATCAAATTATCCATCACCGTCATATTTGGAAAGGGTCGCCCACCTTCTGGGACATATGCAATACCCCTGTGTACTACTTCATTGGGCGTTAAACCGGTGATATCATCTTTTCCAAAGATTACGTTGCCAGATTGAGCCTTTACCAAACCGGTAATCGTTTTCAAGAGAGTACTCTTCCCGGCTCCATTTGGACCAATGATAGCTACCATCTCGTTCTCATCCACATGAAACGCCACGTTTCGTAAGACGGAGACCTTTGCATAACCGGAATTCAGATTTTTAATTTCTAGCATGCCAAGCTCGCTTTCCAAGGTACGCTTCGATCACCTTAGGGTCACTGCTGATCTGACTGGGAGTGCCAGTTGCAATCACCTCACCTGACTCAAGCACAACGATACGCTGGCATAGACCCATCACCATTTGCATCACGTGTTCAACTACGCAGAATGTGATCTGGTCTTCCTGGTTCAGTTTTTTGATTAGATCCATGAAGACGGCCAGCTCAATTGCATTCAAACCCGCTCCGGCCTCGTCCAAAAGGAGCATATCTGGCGCAGTTGCCAGTGCACGGGCCAGCTCAACTTTACGTAATTGGGCCAGTCCCAGGTCTCCACAGACCTTCTTGCGAATATCGGTTAATTCGCACAGACGTACTACCTGGTTTACTTTCTCTTGAACGTCCTTATCTGAGCAGCGATTGTAGGCGCCTACCCGTACAGTGTCTTCAACCGTCATATGGACAAAGGCACGGGTTACCTGAAAGGTGCGCGACATGCCCAGCTTGCAGACTTTGTGAGGTAGCCAGCCCGTTATATCTTTATCCTTGAAAATAACCTGCCCTTCTTCAGGTTTATATAGGCCGGTAATTGCATTGAAAAGTGTAGTCTTTCCGGCGCCGTTTGGCCCGATCAATCCGACGATTTCTCCCTGGCAGACCTCGAGGTTAGCACGGCTCACAGCCACCAGGTTGCCGAATTTCTTGGTCAAATTATTGACTTTTAACATCGGCTGGTCGTCCATGTCTCAACTCCGCAAAATAAGATTGAACTTTCTTGATTCCACGTTCCAGCAGTGGTGCGATCCCGCGTGGCTGGTACAAAGCTACCAGGATCAGGATAATCGCATAGACCGCCAGATAAAGGCCGGCCATTTGGCCGCCCAGGCTCGAACGCAAATATTCTCGGAAGCTAACCATGATAACCGCCGCCAACGCCGGGCCATAAATAAATCCCATCCCACCAACAATACCAAGAATTGCTATCTCCATGCTCATTGAAGTATCAAAAAAAGATGGATGGATGTAGCCGTACAGGCAGGCATACACACCCCCCACCGCACCGCATATGAAGGCATAGATGGCCAGGGCTTTGAGCTTGGAAGCTTGCGAGTTTACTCCGAGCACCTCAACTGCATCCTCGTCTTCACCCAACGCCAGAAGTGAGTAACCAAGCTTTGAGTAACGGATTCTCCAGTTGACAAACAAAACGATCACGAGGATAACCAGCATGATGTAATAATAGGGTGTATAGCTATCAAAGCGCATGCTATACCATGTGGATAATCCGGCTGGCAAATACCTTTCCGTTGCACCGCCCACCGACCTCCACATCATGAAAACCGCTTGCAACACCACCACCATGGCTGAGGAAGAAAGGCCATACCACAGCTCTTTAACTTTAAAGCCAAACAACGGAAAGCCAATGAGCATTGCCAGGCCAACCGCAACCACGCCTCCGACAAACATCCCCAACCAGGGGGTAATATTCCAGCGAATCAAGAGTGTACCGGTAGTAAAGGCGCCCAGACCCAAATAAGCAGCAGCTGCCAGGTCGAGCTGCCCGGCCATACCGCCAATAATGTTCCAGGCGCTGGCCAGAACTGCCGATATCAGCACCGTGGTCATCAGCACCATCACATATTGGTTTGTCTGTAAGAGCAGGGGGAGCAACAGCGCAGTAAGGATGGCGCAGAATATCAATATGTTCCGAGAATTAAAGAGGGTTTTGGCGTTCATTATCGCCTCCCGAAAAGACCCCTGGGACGCAGCCAGAGCACCAGGATAAAGATAGCGTAAACTCCTAATAATTCGCTGCGTGGATCGAAGAAGGTCAGAGACAGTGATTCAACCACACCGATGATGATCCCTGAAATAATCAATCCAGGAATTGAGCCAAGACCTGCTAACGCCAGAATACACCAGCTCAATAGCCCAAAGCGGATCCCACCAACCGGGTCGGTCTGCTGGAAGCTCATTAATAAGCCGGCTGCAACCGCAGTGATGCTGGCGCCAATTGCAAAGGTAAGTGCAAATGTGCTGTGATAATTGACACCCATCAGCGCAGCAGCATCCAGGTCATCGGAGGATGCACGCATGGCCTTGCCTGCCCAGGTCCTATCCAGAAAATAAGAAATTCCAGCAATAAAAATGAGACTGACGACCGCCGAAAATAAGCGAGAAGTCAATATCTCGAACCCGCCAATTTGAAAGTGACCCTGGATGAAGGAATACTGCAGGGCAACCGGCTGAGCCTGAAAGACGATCAACGCCACCGAACGAAGCAGGATCTGAAGTCCTACGGTTACTGCCAATTGGACAACATACATCTGGCGAAGTGTACGATCGATCAGCAAGTAATAAGTGATCAGGCCAAACACAAACATAATTGGTGCTGTAATTAACGGTGTTGCTACGGCATCCCAGGCAAAGGCAGTCCCTACTGCATAGGAGAGATACATGGAAACCATCACGAAATCGCCGTGGGCGAAATTCGTGACATTCATAATCCCAAATATGATGGAGAGACCCAGCGCAATCAGCGCATAAATCATTCCCATCAATACGCCAGTGATAACACCTTGGGCAACAGTATGAATCATCTTGAAAAATCCTTATTGACAGAGAGCACCTTTTACCGCTTTTCCGGCTTCCCCCAGGCATGGGACTTTGCCCGGGGGAAGCCACTAGCAAGGTGGCAATGCCACCTGGTTTCGGTCAGGGGATCCGAAACTTATTGCGCTTTATAATATGGGTTCGGGAAAATAGGTTTCGCCTGCGCCTCATCCGGAGGATAGACAACCACCGGTTGGCCGTTCTGCACCTGCATGACGATGACACCCGGGTGAATGTTCTGGCCAGTGGCATCGAATTTAATCTCGTTGCTTGGGTAGGTTTCTTCCGCCGGGCCAGATTTCAGATCCAGCGCCAGGAAGGAAGCACGCAGGTTATCAGCGTTTAGTGGGTCATTCGGGAAATTGGTGCCCGAATATTCCAAAGCCTCATACAGGGTCATCGCGCCGTAATAGTTCATGCCTGCACCTTCGGTGGGAATGACGCCATATTTTGCCTTATATTCGCTGACGAACTTATTATTCTGGGGAGTGTTTTTGGCCGGGTTATAGCTATAGGTCATTGACAAACCTTCGGCTGCAGACCCCAGAGCTTTAATCGAATCTGGATCGACGTAACCGCAAGCGCCTGCGCCAGCGATGAACTTGGGATAATAACCGGCTTCTTTAAAGGCCTTGGCTAATACAATTCCGTCGTTGAAGTAGGGGGTGGAGATAATGGCATCCGGATTGGCCGTCTTGAGCTGCTGCACGATCTGGGTGGCGTCGGTGATGTCGTATGAGTATTCAATTGAAGAAACCACCGGAATCTTGTCCGTCAGCGCTGCTGTTGTAGCGCCCAGGGTATTCGCAAGACCATTGGCCGAATCTTCATTTAAGAAAGCCAGGGTTTTAATCGAAACACCCGTTGCCTTAGCAGTATCCATTACAAAATGATAAGCCAAGGCGCCATGATCACTGGCGGTAGGGCCGGGGCGGAACAGGTATTGGCGGCCCATTTGCGTGATTTGCGGCACCAAAGCATCTGCGATCAGGATGACCTTGTTACGGTCGGTTACTGCTGAGGCTGCCATGACAAAACGGCTGATATATTCGCCCAGGATGGCGGTGGGATGGTTCTTGGTAATCATGTCCTGGGTGGCCAGGGTAGCAGTGTCTGGCGTGCCGCCAGCGTCTTCAACCACTATTTTAAGTTTTTTACCGCCCATGGACTTGATGCCGCCCATATCATTGATATCCTGGATGGCCAGCTCGGCGCCAATCTCGCCTTGCTTTCCAAAGACCGCAAAATCACCGGTTAGCGGTTCAACAACTCCAACGGTGATCACATCGGGTAATGTTGCCTTTTGTGGGGCCGCTGCTGGACTGCAGGCGCCGAGCATCATGGCCGTCATGACCAAAATCAAAAGTGCTTGAAAAGCCTTGCGTTGCATAGTTCCTCCTATCCTAATTGCGAAACATGGACTACTTGAATGGATCTGGAAAATGCGAGCGAATTGGTCTTCAGCGATATATCCTGATCTATAGCCTCCTTTTTTAATTGTCAATAAAAGAATTAATGGGTAAACGGTAACTCAATTTGCTATTAAACAGTAGCCGAGATATTTTCAGAGGTAATAATCAGCTCTTGGGGTGCTCCCAGACGTCTCGACAACTCGTAACTGGCTTGCAAAACTGGTTTGGCAACTTCAGGAATCCTCTCTTCTGGGATGCGCGCAATTGGAGCAATGATACCGATTCCAGCTGCCAGCTTACCGGTGTGATCGTAAACGGGTGCAGCAATGCCCATCGCCCCACCGTCGGTCTCTTCAAAAGAAGTGGCATAACCCCTGGCTCGAATGGATCGCAATTCTCCGCGCAATTTTTGTGGGTCGGTGATGGTATTTTTCTTAATAGGCTTGAGCTCCATCCCATCCAAAATGCGCTCGATTTCTGGCTCAGGCAGAAATGCCAGCAGGACCTTTGAAGACGCCCCAGCATGCAGTGGAAGAGGCTGGCCCACCCGCATGGCCAAACGCAAAGCATGCCGGCTCTCAACAATCTCTACCCAGGTGCCAATGTTTCCGAAACGTATCGAAAGGATTGAAGATTCCCCAGTAACTTCGGTAAGGGAACGCAAAATGGGCAGAGAATCGTTGCGAATATCGATCGAAGACTGCGCCAACATCCCCCAGTGAATTAATTGATGGCCCAACCGGTATCCTCGGCTGTTCGGATCAGAATAGACCATCCCCTGGCTCTCCAAAGACAGCAAGAAACGATAAGTGGTGCTTTTGGGTAAATCGATCCGGCGGCTGATCTCAGTCAGTGTCAACACAGCTTCCTCATCACTGAAGCTGTTCAGTATGTCACATATCCGATTGACTGTGCGAGAAGCCGAGTCTGCTTTGGCCACCGAGAACCTTTTTATTAAGAATTGTTTTGTGAAACCAGGGGAACCGTTAATATTGTTCCATTCAGCGGAACATTGTACCAGCTAATGGATTATAGCACCCTTGAAAAATAAAGTCAATAAGCAATTTGCCGATTCGGAAATTCGTAAATATAAAAAAAGCTGCTAGGACTGATTATCCCGTGCAGCTTTTCTTTGAGGTTTTTAAAATGATCCAGAAAGGATCATTTCATTGTTAAACTAAACAATCGGATAGTAACCGAATTCCTCGACAGCATCGCGCATAGCAACCAGGTTTTCAGGGCGCACGTCACTCTGAACATTATGCACCGGTGCAACGATATACCCCCCGCCTGGAGCCAGCGCCTGAATATAGCGGCGGGTGTGCTGGCGTACTTCTTCCGGAGTACCAAACGGTAGGACATATTGCGCATCAATACCGCCATGGAAGGACATCCGGTCGCCAAAATCCCTTTTTAAGGCAACTGGATCCATCCCTTTGGCATTGGGTTGGATGGGATCCAGGAGATCTAATCCCATCTCAATCCAATCAGGAATGAAAGAGCGTACATTTCCGCACGAGTGTAGCATGATTTTCGCATTCGGGTTCTTTTCGATCAGTTTTTGCTTGGCGAACCCCCAGAGTTCTTGCAAGTATGGGCGCAGCAGGCGACGGAACATGGATAAAGAAATGAGTGAAGTTTCCTGAGTACCCAAATCTTCACCGCTCAAGCGCAAGATGTCCACGTATTGACCTGCGGCTGCAATACCGACCTCATCCATACCCTTCTGGATTTCAAATAATTTTTTAAAAAGCGCATGGACAAACTCGGGGTTTTCCACAAGATCATTGAAAAACTGTTCCATGCCGCGCATATACCAGGCAGTTTCAAAAATTGCCCCACCAAATTTAGCCAGTATGGCAAATTCAGTATCGTCGTGAATGCTTTTCAGATATTTTTCCAGGCCATCTACCCGGCCCGGATCATAAGGATCGGGCCAGGGGTAATCGTCCAGGTCTTTTACGGTGGCATCCTTGAGCGGATGTGAGCTCATTTCGTAATAATAACCGCCATTGGGCAAAGGCGACTTACTCCATTCGATCCCCCACTCATCAATGCTCTTATCTGGATCACTGGGTTTGGCATAATATTTTTTCTTTGGAGAGCCCATTCTTAACCAAAAGACATCCAGTCCGAACTTTTCATTGACCAGCGGATGGATCGGTACATCCGTCCAGTGACCTACGGGCGGATTGTCATCGGCAATTTCAATGCCCATATACTTTTTGAGATTATTGTAGGCATCAATTGTGATCGACATACTGAGTGGCACACGGTCAGGTTCGCGATGAGATAGCGTTGTAACCACTCGTTGGCGTGAACTCATGGTTTTTTTGTTCATTTTATTACATCCGATGCCAAAATTTTATCTTTTACTTGAAAGCAAATCAGGCTGAGATGAGAGACTGCGCCAAGGTTGCGGCCCGGCTGGCATCCTGGGAGTAGCCATCTGCACCGATTTGATCAGCAAAGGTCTGGTTGACCGGCGCTCCCCCAATGATCACTTTCACTTTCTGGCGGAGACCGGCAGTTTGCAGGGCTTTGATAGTCTTTTCCATCATCGGCATGGTGGTGGTCAACAAGGCCGATAATGCGATGATGTCCGGCGATTGTTCCTGCACCACGGATACAAACTTGGCCGGATCCACGTCTGTCCCCAGGTCGATCACATCAAATCCCGATCCTTCCAGCATCATACCCACTAAATTCTTGCCAATATCGTGCAAGTCCCCTTTTACCGTTCCGATTGCAACCTTGCCCATCGACTTGACATTGTTTTTCAGCAGCTCGGGTTTTAGCACGGTTAAGCCATTCTGCATGCTGCGAGCCGAGATGAGCATTTCCGGCACATAAAAATCCCCTTCTTCAAAGCGCTTGCCGACTTCCTTCATGGCGGCAATCATGCCATCGGATAGGATCTCGCCAGGATCCAGACCTGCATTTAATGCAGCCTGAACCGCCTGGGCCGTCTCGGCTCGTTCTCCATTCAAGATTGCATCGTATATGGATTGCAGAAGTTCATTCATGTTCCTTTTTCCTCCGGTTACAATATGAGATCAAATTATTCAAAAGCTAATTTTGAAACCATCCAGCAGGTTTATCAGCCTGGAGGGAATACTATAGTTATCTTACATAGTATATCATTAGAACACAGTCGAGCTTTCTAAAGGGGCAGGTCTGCACGCAGCTTCAACAGCCCATTACGCCGCAAGGTTGTTCGGCGAGCGCGAATATGTTCTATGTCGATGGGGTAGTTACCATATTCATGTACAGTTCGATACATTGTGACGGTATTAACAACCGGCACCAGATCGTGAACTTCACTGGACGAGCCGATAAAGATACCACCCCGTGGGCCGATCTTTTCAATCAGCTCCAGGGTTTCATCTTCCACATCTCCTGCAGTGCCATGAGGTAAAGTTTGTGCGCAGCAGACGTTACCGAAGAGAAGTTTGTTTGGATAGCGGTTGCTTATCTCAAAGATGTCATTGCAGCCGTTTCGCTCGATCGGGTTTAAACCATCAGCGCCCAATTCATCAAAGATGAGTGGAAGGAAATCTCCATAACGGCCATCGGTATGGTACAAAAATCTCATTCCAGCCTCATGGATCGGATCGGCAATCCAGCGCCAGCGCGGCAACCCCTCCTTACGCACCTTACTTGGCCTGAAGATGGGACCGGTGGTGGTAGCAATGTCTTCCCCCATGAACAACAACGGAACCTGGCTGACTTCGGCATATGTGCGCGCAATGTATGCTGAGAACAGCCCACAACAATCCATGATATGAGCTACCAATTCCGGCGCTTCGTAAAGCCCCAGACAGAATAACTCCATATCCATATAGCTATATGCGTCGGTAAAAGGTCCTTCCACTGCACCAATAAAGACAAGATTTTGTTCATTCATTACTTCCTGCATCTCTTTGATGGAAGGAGCGTACCAATCCCGCACTTCTTCAAAGACAGGTTTTTCAGGCATGTGTTTCTCTAATTCACTCAATGTAGAAAAAGGCCGTTTTGCAATCCAGGCCGTACCACCTGTTTGGTCAACTCGCCATTCCCCCCGGTTAACATGAAAAAAACGAATCCAATTGTCAATCTTGGAGCCCATCCAATGCGAAGCGGGATCGTAAATAAAGCGTGTTATGTCAAGACCGGCATTCTTCCAGGTCAGGGCGTTCATTTCCATGACATCTTTCCACGAATAAGAGTGCCCACGTTGATAGCCGCCCAATTGTTCAATCAGCGAACCAGAATCAACAAAATCGTAGGTCATGATATGATCAACTGGCTCCCAGTTGATAGCTTTTTTGAACCGTTCCAAATTGTTCATTCTTAAATTCTCCTACTGAATAGTAACGATAAGGATCTTTGATCAAGTCTGAACGCTGAGATGATTTCTCCAGATATAGTTATAATATCTTTTGCTATTTATGGGGGATAGGTTGTCCATCATGTCCCAGGCGGATTATCAATGTCCAGGTATGGGTATCGCCTGCTGGCAGTATCGCCACTTTGCCATTTTGATAAGCTAAAGCCAGATCATCATACCAACCTGTGGTCGGCTCAGGTGTGACGACCGATTTATGGTTCAGTGCGCCTTCATCAACCCACAAGCCCAGATAAGGCAACTCCTGAGAGGCCCATTCGATACGAATCCATTGGCCAGAGTCCCGCCGCAGAACAGCGACCCAGGTTGGTCGATCTTGTGGCAAGACAAAAAATTTACGCGCCTGTTTCAACGTCGCTGGACCAACCAGATCGGTGCGCACAGATAAGCCCTTTAAGTCAGTGGCCTGCGGCCAGCCAAAATGAGTTTCGGGCGGTCCCCACCCCCAAGTCTCAGAGATCGTATTGACCACCTGAGTAATCTCAGGCGGGAATATCACCTGGCCTTCCATGCCGCAGGTAAACTGCGGGTGTGCAGCCCAGATATATGGCATGGGCTCAGATGCCAGACTGGTCAGGGCATATTGTAATCGTAGGGTAGCAGGTTCTGGACAATCTGCAGTACGCTTGAACTGGTAAGGCAGAGCGAAGCCCTGCATGCTCAAACTCAGACTATTTTTTTCATTTTGTTCAATATGCCAGGGTAAGCTCCAGGCTTCCCCATGATCGGGCAGATTGACGCTATAATGATCACCAGGAGCGGGATATCGACAGGCAACAATCGTTGGAAACATCTCGTCCCAGCCAGACATATCCTGGTGCTCGAAAGCTGCGCCATATGCAACGGGTCTGAAGGGCCGTTTGCCAGAATCAATTAACCACTCGGTTTGGGTATGAAGATCGACCAGTGAAACAATTTTGGCCCCCATAGACGGGACCATGGTTACACTTAAGTCAGGACTCGCCAGCGTCCATGCCTCAATACCATGCCAGATTGTCTGGTTTACCAAAACTTCCACAATGGCTTCCTCAATGATCAAAAATGATCAACACGCCTGGTCATCACCTGACATTAACCCTCGGCGGCAATGCGCGTGCGCACGTGCTCGGTGCGCGCCTGACGCCATTGGGAAATTGCTACAGCGGCGATGAGCAGAAAACCAAGAGCAACCTGTTGGATGAAGGTGTTGAAACCGAGTAAGTTCATGCCGTTATTAAGAACACCGACCATAATAACCGCCAGGAAAGTGCCCATGATGGTTCCCTTGCCACCGGTCGTTGCCGCACCGCCCAGAAACACGGCAGTAACTGCCTGAAGTTCAAGACCAACACCGTTGACCGGGTTCCCTGAGGTTGTACGTGCTGTGAGAAGTACACCGGCCAGCCCGGCAATGCTGCCTGACAGCATATACATCATGATACGCATCCGCGAAATATTGATACCTGCCAGGCGAGCGGCGGTAGCATTGCCACCAATAGCATAAATCGCCCGGCCAAAGTCTGTATACCGCATGATGACGTGGACGAGAACTGCCACGAATAAAAGGATAACGGTCAGGACGGGGATGCCAGTCCAGTGCCCTTTGTCGAGGGATGGGACAGCCCAATTGGACAGAAAACGACCCTGTGCCAGCCAGGTGAAGTCCGGTACGGTATAAACACCGATTGGTTTACCACCTGGCGCCAGCAAAAAGGCGAAGCCGGCAAAGGCGGCCAATGTGCCTAGGGTAGCAATAATCGGATTCACACGCAGACCGGTTACGATATAGCCATTAAGCGCACCAGCAATCATGCCGGCCACGATCCCAGCGAAAATCGCTGCTAACACACTACCGGTTGGTAGGATGTGCAGTCCACCAACCACCCCCTGGCCGATCAACACAGAAGCCGCCACCACTGAACCGACTGAAGAGATCGAACCGACCGAAATATCCAGGGCGCCGGCGATGATAACAACTGACTCGCCCATAGACAGGAGACCAACGATCACAATTGCCTGGGCAAGACTGTTCATAAGATTCTGCCATGTGAAGAACATGCTGCCGCCGCTGAGTCCAAACCAGCTGCTTACGACCGTGATAAGAAGAACCATGATGGCGAGCGCGAATATTAGCGAGAGATTGTCGGTTCCAACAAAGCCAATCGCCTTTTTAAAAGCACCACTGTCACCCGCAGCTGCTGATCGTGTGGTAATTTCTTTGCTCATTTAAGACTGTCCTCCTGGGTTGGCGCCATGATCGGGGCTGCCGATAAATGGTCGGACATCGCGAGCCTGAGTACCGCCTCTTCGGTGGCATCTGTTCCCGTGAGTTCTCCTGTGATTCGACCGTTCTGCATAACATAAATACGATCCGAGAGACCAAGCACTTCGGTCAACTCGGAACTGATGAACATTATTCCTAACCCCTCATTGGCAAGATCATCGATCAGGTGGTAAATCTCCGCTTTTGCACCGATATCGATACCGCGGGTCGGTTCATCCAGAATCAGCACCTTTGGCTTGGCAGCCAGCCAGCGTGCCAGGACGACCTTCTGTTGATTACCGCCAGAGAGCTTGCCGGCTTCCTGTTCAAGGGAGGGTGTCCTCACTCTAAGTTTCTCCACGAAATCGGTTACAACAATCCGCTCGAGATGTTGGCGAATGAAATGGAAGCGACTGAGCTGCCTCATAATTGCCATGGATGTGTTTTCAAGCACACTGCGCATGAGCACAAGTCCCTCGCGCTTACGGTCTTCCGGAGCAAACCCAATGCCCCTTGCAATTGCGTCATTTGGGTGATGGATGTTCACGGATCGTCCATCGAGAACCACGCTTCCCCCAGTTTTCGGTAGCTCACCGAAGATAACTTTTGCTAATTCCGTACGCCCCGCTCCGACGATACCGGCAAATCCTACCACCTCACCTGCATTGATATGAAAACTCACATTACGATGCCAGTCACTATTCAGACCGTCCACTCGCAAGACCTCATGGTCACTGGCAGAAGGATGACGCTTGAAGACATCCGAAAGATCGCGACCAACCATCAGTCTTACGATATCAGCCTCAGTCAATTCTGAAGCTGGCTTGATAGCGATGAGACGTCCATCCCGCAGGATCGCCACGCGATCGCACAGCCTTAGAATCTCTTTGATTCTATGCGATACATAGATTATCGCAATACCTTCGTCACGAAGACGACGGACAAGCGCAAAAAGGCGCTCTACCTCCTCATCGGTAAGTGAAGAGGTCGGCTCGTCAAGTGCAAGAACCCGCACTCCTGACTTAAGCGCCCGCATGATCTCAACGAGTTGTCTTTGGGCGGATGATAGCTGGTCACCCAGCAAATCCGTCGGTAGAACATTCTCGAACCCGTATTCTACCAGACTGTGACGAACATCTTCATTGAGGCGGCGTCGGTCAATGAAACCATATCGCTTCGGTAGCTCGCCAACCCAGATATTTTCAGCAACGTTGACACCCGGTACAATCTCAGGTTCCTGGTAGATGACGCGGATGCCGGCTTTGTGGGCAGCGTACGGGCTTGAAAAAGAGAGGCGCTTCCCGTCCATGGTAAGCGTGCCGCTGTCCGATTGGTAATCACCATTAATGATTTTCAAGAGTGTCGACTTTCCGGCGCCATTCTCACCCATAAAGGCCAGGATTTCTCCCGGGCAGATGTCAAGCGAAACGTCTGTAAGGGCCTTTACGTTGGGAAATTCTTTGCTCAGATGGCGAACTTCAAGGGTTCCAGGCCGGATAGGCGACTCTTCGGATAGGCTTGTGGTAGCGGTCATTGTCATGTTTGGTTACTTTTCCTAAAGCAGAGCCGCGGGCAGGGTTTTGGGGAGCCGAGCTGAATCAGCTCGGCTCCCATTTTATAGATATCGTTACTTAGAGCAATTTGCCAGTGAAATCGGATCGAATACGGTCTTGTAGTTGGTTGGATCTACGATCGTCGTCGGCGCATACGAATCGGCCGGCGGCGGCGTGCCTTTCGTTACCGCATTATACAAAACGGTGGCGGCTGTCTTGCCGACGTCCAGGCCCGAGATGAAAAGGCCGGCTTTGAATCCGCTGGCCTGACCGGCGGCCCATGGCTTGCATGCTTCGTAAGCGCCCAGGCCAACGCCGATGATATTATCAGGCTTTACGCCTGCTGTACCAAGCGCATTCAGGGTTCCCAATACACCTTCATCATTGCAGCCAAATACAATCCAGTTGGTTACATCCGGATGGGCGGTGATAATTGGGCCCGCTGCATCTTGCGCTGAGAGGGTTTCACCAGTGTACGGTACCGGGAAGACCTGCGCTGCTGGCACACCGGCCGCTTCGATGGCTGCCTTTTCATTGTCGGTGCGGTCATTGCAGACTGAAAGCGTCTGCACCTCAACCGATAAGACACCCACCTTCTTGGTCGTGTCTTTTAGCCAACCGCCAGCGGTGAGCAGTGTGGAGGCTTCCTAGCCAACTTTCTTGCCCATATCCTTGCCATCGAAACCAACAAATGGAATAGGATTTCCACTGGAATCTTTGATGCCGTCATCGGTTGCAATTAAAACTACACCGGCTTTCTTGGCTGCATCCGAAATGGCGGGTCCAATGGTCTGGTCGGGCACGGTGATGGAGATACCTTTGGCGCCGGCCGAGATGGCGTCGTTCACCAGGCTGACACCCAGGCTTGGATCAAGTTTGGCGTTGTATTTCTTGACGGTTGCGCCCAGGGCCGTGGCAGTATCGCTAAACGAGTTTTGCAAATCGATGAAATATTGTTGGTCGGCGCTTTTATTGATCACGACCAGAAGCGGGCCTGAGCCTGCAGCCGCTGGTGCGGTTGTAGCCGCAGGAGCTGTAGTGGCAGCCGGGGCTGCACCTAAGCCGGTAAATTGGCTGGCCTGGTAATAGCCCGAGTCAATCAAGGCTGACTGGACGTTGCTCTTGTCCACCACGATGACTGGCGATTGGATGGCGGGCACATCGATCTTGCCATTGTTGTACGTGGCGGTGGTCTTAGGTGTCTGACCTTGCAATATGGACACCGCCGTGCTGATGGCATCCTTCACCAGCGTGCGCACATCTTTGAAGACCGTCATCGATTGCTTGCCATCGATAATATATTGCACCGAGGCCACTTCTGCATCCTGCCCGGTGATCACATAGCTCTTCACATCCTTGTCGGCTGCAAAGGCATCCGCAATCGAGCGGGCGGTGCCATCGTTCGGGGCCAGTATGAAGACATTGCCTTTATCGGCGGCCGTGGCGGCGGTCAGGTTCGACTCGGCCAGGTTCTTGGCGGTGTTGAAGTCCCAGTTGGTCGTGGTCTGACCAATGATCTGGCCTTCCTGATCATGCGTCAGGGTGGCGTTGCTCTGCAGGCTGACCGCCTGGGCTGAATTCTTGATCACAAATGTGCCGTCGGCTATCTTCGGCTGCAACACTTCCCAGGCGCCTTCGAAGAACAAGAAGGCATTGTTGTCGGTGGCGGCGCCAGAATACAGGTACAGCGGGTTGCCCGTTCCGGTGGCGTGATCTACCAGATACTGTCCCTGGGCCTTGCCGACTGAAATGCTGTCAAAGGTCACGTAGTAATCCACCGAGGAGCTGCCGGTGATCAAGCGGTCGTAGGAGATGACTTTGATGCCGGCCGCATGCGCTTCATC
>DATFYI010000124.1:0-20807 GCA_035315125.1 Anaerolineaceae bacterium
ATCATTGAATGGGCCATCTAAAATCGGGCGCTCAGTGCCATAGCCCTGGTTGTTCAACACCACCACAATTGGATTTAAATTATAGCGCGCCGCTGTCGAAAGCTCGATGCCGGTCATTTGAAAGGCACCATCGCCAACCAAAACTAATGGCCGCAGGTCGCGATTGCTCATTTGCGCTCCGATACTGGCAGGCACAGCGAACCCAAGTGACGCATAATAAGCAGTTGCGAGGAATTGAGCCGAGCGGCAGGTCACCAGATCCATGGCACCGTAAAGTGCATCCCCCACATCTGAGATAACTACCATGTTGCAGTCCAAAAAAGCGTTGATTTGCTGGAATACTCGTTGCACGGTGATTTTTGCTCCGGTTTTTGAAATGTAGCTATCCGATAGTAAAACGGGTTTTTTCCAATCAAAAACGCAGGGGTGGATTTCTTGTTCAAGTAGACCCTGCAAGAAATCCTGAGCAGTCACAGTTTCATAAGTATGGTGTGCAATGGTGATTTTTTCATTCGAGATAAAAATAATTTTTGATGGGTCCAAATGGGCACTATATATGCCTAAATTGACATCGGTAAGCAAAGCTCCTACCAAAATAAGGCAGTCGCTTGTTTCGACGTAATCGCGTACTGCTTCATCACCCAGCGCACCGGCATAAACGCCCATGTAGAGAGGATGAGTTTCTGGGACAGCTGATTTGCCAGAAATCGTGACGGCCAACGGAATTTGGGTATTTTCAGCAAATCGAATGGATTGTTCGTGCCAACCAAAACGATAACATTCATCGCCCATTAAAATGACGGGCCGTTTGGCCGCGTTGATTTTATTTACCGTCTCCTGGAGGGCTTCTTTTAAGGTCTCCGGCTCACTCTGGACTTTTACTAACCCGGGTTTTTTGTTTAACCTGGCCACCTTATAATCTACCATGTCGCGCGGTATCTCAATGAAACCGGGTCGTTTATAGCGTAGCACAGCCTCGATGACACGGTCAATCTCCAATAAAGCCGTGTCTGGATCGCTCAAATCGGCTGTTGCAACTGAGATCTGTTCAAATATTTTCATTTGAGTGTCAAACCGGTTGGATTTATGATGAAGCAGTTGGTTTTTCACCCTTTCTCTAGTGCCTGGGGCGCCGCTGATCACCAGCACGGGTACCTGTTCGGCGAATGCCTGTGCGGTGGTATTCACTACTTTTAACCCTCCCACTCCATAGGTAACACAAACAACCCCAAGACCGGTCAAACGGGCATACGCATCGGCAGCAAACCCGGCGCCCTGTTCGTCGGAAGTATTCACTACCTGCAAGGGGCTATCAACCATTTTCTTAAAAAAGCCCAGTACATAGTCGCCGGGTACACCAAAAACATGTTGTACGCCTTGAGCCAATATTTGCTCGATCAGATAATCACCAATCCCGATCATAGACTCCATATAAATATCCTCCGAAAATTAATTATCAAATGTTTATAAAAATCTATATTGAGAACATTTACGATATTAAATATCCAGTATCAGGTTATCATTAATCTTGCCGGCAAGCAAGCATTTTTAATTATCTCTCTCCAAAAAAGGTTAATTTTGCCGGCAAGCCGGATATAGGAGGATATTCTAACTAGCCGATACCCATAATTGGCGATAAAATAGCCATCTGTCGACATACAGGAAGGTATTTTTTCCCACGAACACAATCTTAGAAAAT
The DNA here is from genome assembly GCA_035315125.1 of Anaerolineaceae bacterium. Lineage (GTDB taxonomy): Bacteria > Chloroflexota > Anaerolineae > Anaerolineales > Anaerolineaceae > DATFYI01. The sequence goes on from DATFYI010000124.1 coordinate 1,700, forward strand.
ACTTTCGTTGAGGCAATCATGGAACGGTATGCGATCTTCACTTTCGAAACGAGCGTAAAATCATATGAAACCGATTTTCAGGGAAGTTGGAAGCCGGCCTGTTTAATTCAAAATTTGATTAAAGCAGCATCAGACCATGCCAGTCTGCTTGGCTTCGATTATGCCGTTCTTTTAGAGCGTGGTCTGGTATGGGTGCTGGCGAGGCTCAAAATTCGTTTCTTTGAGATACCAACCCTTAAACAAGCAGTCACCATCAAGACCTGGCCAAAGGGTATCGAACAAAAATTATTCTTCATGCGCGATTTTGATGTCCGCGGCGCCGATAATCGTCCACTGGTTACCGCCTCTCTTGCCTGGCTGTTAATGAATCCAAAAACGAGGCGCATCCTTTCCCCGCAGGCGCTGGGCGGAAGCGTGCCAGATAATGGCGGTTTAAGCTCCCTAGATGAACTACTCGAAAAAATTGAGCTGCCCGATGGACTGCTCGATCAGTTGACAGTTAAAGCCAACTACAGCGCGGTTGACCTTTTAGGCCATGCCAATGCCGCCCGCTATGTTGAATGGGTTTGTGATTGTTTTCTGCAGGAACAATACCAGCTCAATCGTTTAGATTGGTTGCAGATCAATTACAGTCATGAAACGAAACCTGGCGAAACCCTCTCGATTATGACCGGCTGCGCCAACGACGATCCATTCCAATGGTTCATTCAAGGCACAAATCAAACCAGAGACCTAAAGGCTTTCGAGGCGGCCCTGGGCTGGGTTAAACGCTAGAAAACACCTATTTATTACAATCATCACCCAACAGTGGCTCTCAATATACGATAGGAACCGTTTGGTATGATCTGATATGGTCCACAGCCAGCCGGCACCAGGGTCGTTTCTAAACGATTGAGTGGGATTTTCCAACCGTCGCCTTCGATATGGATGCTGCCATGCACAACTGTCAATGTATCGAAAGATTCACCGTGCCGATCTAATACAATTTTATTTAATTGGGCAGCTAGAGTCTCTAATTTAAAATATGGACAAGAGATAATATTATAAAGACTGCCATCGGGCAGCTCCGGCAAGGGTAAAAGCTGACTAGTCGCCTTCGGATCAACCACTGCAAGACTTTTTTCAATATGCAAAGGCCTTTCCTTGGTGTTCGGACGGTTCCAATCGAACACTCGGTAAGTTGTATCAGAGCTTTGTTGGATCTCATAAAGTAGCAAACCCGGTCCAAGTGCGTGGATAGTCCCGGCCGGGATAAAAATACTTTCGCCGGCGTGTACTTGCAAGCGCTGCATTATCTCCACTACCGTGCCAGAGCGTATTGCTTTTTCCAGGTCCTCTTCAGAAGTGCCTGGGCGTAACCCGCACAAAATCTCGGCCCCCGTTTCAGTCTCAAGAAAATGCCAGGCCTCAGTCTTACCAATGAAATTTGGGCCCTCCAATTTTTTTGCTTGTTCATCATTTGGATGTACCTGTAAAGAGAGCCATTGGGCGCAATCCAGCAGTTTGATCAGCAGAGGAAAGCGCAAACCGCTCGTTTCAATTGCATGTTGGCCCAATAAACTTGCGCCATAATGTGCCACCAGATCTGCAAGAGTGCGTCCGGCCAGCGGGCCATTGGCCACCTCATCCTTCTCATAAACCACCCAGGCTTCAGCAACCGGCGATTCGCCCGGTTTTAAACGATTTCCACCCCAAACGTACTTGCGATACTGAGGTACAAGCAATATTGGTTGGTGAATTGGATCCATTACATTTACTCACTTTCGATACAACCAGTCCGCCAAAAATAAAAATGAGATCACAACGGCTGAATAGATAATAAATTTTTCATTTATATAGAATAGATTTTACTTGATTTCCTGCACAAGATTATTAATGATTCTCTATGAATAAAAAGTCCTCTTTCGCTGTATTATGAATTGAATATTATTGCTTTATTTCAGATAGGTGAATAATGAGCGATCCAAACTATATTGAAATCAGCAAGACTCTAACCAGTGCATCCAGTCTGACATCGATTGAGTGCCATGCTTTATTAAAAACCGAGATCGTTTATGGTCAAACCAATATTGCGGTTATAACGTTGGATCAAGATGGCAAAATAACATCCGATATCTATTTGGAGTTGATGGATGGTAAATTGACCCTTTATGTCTGGGATCAGGCCCATATCGATGGCAAATCCCCCATCATTAAGCAGCTACTCACCGAAATAAAATGTGATTAAGACTTATCTGACGCTGGGAGCAATTTTCTTAAGCATCGCTAATAATGCCGCAGCAGCCTCCTGAGGTCCAATACGCTCTTTTCCGGTCACACCCAATTGGGTACGCATTTGCCCAACATAACAGCCCTTTTCAAAAAATGCCTGGAAATAGCGCTTAGCGATTTCTTCGTGTAGATCTGGATATTGCTCAGGCCCAAAAATATTGGCAAAATAGGTATGCACCAGGCCAGTGGTACTGGTTGTACCTTTACTCATCACATTACCTGCCCGAAATACCTCGATAGCTTCCTGCGGGGTGGAAAATTCTTCGAATACCGGATGATCTTCATCTACAACTTCATAGTTGTTAGCATACAATACAAAATCCACCTTGAAACCCTTGCTGATGTTATAGTAAGTAGTAACCGGTAGAACTACCCGTGCATTGACCTGGTTAGGGTTCATAATGATGGTACGATCGATCTGGCCAAAAGCGTATCCCGGCTGTAAATCGTCCAGACGTACAAATGCACCGGTTTCCGTTCCATAACCCAGGATGTCACCATCCTTATTGATATCGATAGAACCCATGTCATCAGCAATAATAATCACATCTTCCAATTCCTCGGAAGCGCTGGTGCGCAGTGCTTCCAAAGTTTCGGATTTTCCTGCACCGGTATCTCCCATAACTAAGATTGTAAAAGCCCCACTATCACGAATCATCAGATGAAACATGGCACCATGAAATGGCATCCTGCCAGATTTCATCATCTGGATATTATGCAGTGTCAAAATCATCTTCTTTAAATAACCAAAATAATCGTAATTCTGGCTCCCGGGAACGGCGCCCACTAGAATTCCATTTTCTTCGTCATCAAAGAAAACGGTCTTATATTTCTTGGAGACCGGCATTTTGTCTTCCGGGATACCGAAAATGCAAATCGCATCCGGCTTACGTTCCAGGTCCGTATCATCCGCCAACTCGAATAGGTTACACAAGGAAAAATTCAATTCAAATTGAGATACCGAAAAATAAACCATCACCAGCAGAGCACCAACCTTAGCTGGATAACACAACCATTCATCACTATTTAAGTCGATGGCATCGATCGGGTTTGTATAAATACGTTCAAATGAACCGGTGCGTTTATTAATACCAGATGTATAGATTAATGGTGGATAGATCAGCACTTGACGGATAACCGACAGATGACTTAGTTTTTCGGCATAATGTGCCGGATATTTATTTTGTTTTGGCAAAGCAATTGCGGCAATCTCGGCTCCAGCTCGTACCTGGCGGTAAATGCGAGGGTGGTTGCCGGTAATATTTTCTTGCACATCGCGGTATGTGCTGCGAATAAGATGGGTCAGATGTTCAATAGTGGAATTAAAAGTGCGGTAGGGCCTTTTATCGAATTGATCACCAATAGAATCACATACAATCAGTCTTTGCAAATGACGCCAATAGTTATAAAGGTATTCAATAAAATCATTGAATAGAATGCGATCTTTAAAAAACTGCTCAGAACCGTTCAAAACTTTGGGTACCAAATCACCATTCAGACGTGTTAAGAAATGCAGTGTTTCTATCAGCAATTGAACATCACTTTCGGTGATGTCCTTATGATCGAAAATTCCAATCAATTTTGAATTGCGTTTTGAAAGATCATCGATACAACGCGTTAATACTTTCCGAAAGACAATACTCGAGATCAAATCATCGGCATTATCGCACAGTCTATCCTTCAACCGAAGAATAATTTTCCCATCAAAAATCTGAAATGAATTGATATCCATAACAATTACCTCAAAAAAATTCCATATATTTTACTTCATAATTGGAGCTTTATAACAACAATTATGAAAATTATAGTCAATTAACTTTGGTCAATTGGTTATGATAAAACCGAAGCACATCTGGAACCGATCGAATCAGGTCGGTCATTAATGGCTTGGCAGAGAGGAATAAATAAAATGAAAACTCTAATCTTTGATGTCTGTAAATTAAATATAGGTATTGTTATAATTTATGTTTATTATTAGTAATTGCAATCTTCTCAAACTTGAAAAGTTTACATGCCTATTGAAATCGAAAAACTACTCAATGAGAGTAAATCAAAAGAGCAAGCGGGTGAAATTAACATTGCTATAGACCTTGCGCAGGAAGCACTACAACTTTCTAAACACGATAACCTGATCGACCTCTATACGCAATCGCACGTCCAACTTGCTAATCTTTTCGCGCGGACAGGCAAGTATTTTGAAGCTCACGAAATTGCTGATGCAATACTCAAGGAAAATGAGAACAATCATGAAGCTGTGGATGCTTTAATTATTCTTGGGTCATGCTCTGCTCAAACCGACAGCCTGGAAGTTGCCGAAGAACAATTTCAAAAAGCAGCAGATTTAAGCCGAAAATTGAATTACTTACAAGGGCTGGCAGACTCATTACATAACATGGCCAGCTTAGTTTATCTAACTCGGGGTGAATTTAATCTGGCGCTTTCTGTCGTACGCGAAGCAGCCATGCTAGATGGGGAAGAAAATACCCGCTATTGGGGTACATCATTTCTGCGAGCATTTATATACCAGATATTGGGTAATCGCCGCGAATTTAGAAGCGCCCTGGATGATCTGTTGCCTTTTGTTAAACCTGCCACCCAAATCGCTGGTGCATATTATATGCTTTGGGGCAGACTGGCAATGGATGAAAATGAACTGGAAAAGGCTGAGGAATATCTCCGTCTGGCTTTGCGTATTGCTAACAACATCGGCGTACCTGATCTGAATATCTGGATCAGGATGGATTACAGTCGCTACCATCGTTTGCGCGGTGAGGCGCCCATCGCATTATCTTGGGCTGATGATGGACTTCGATTTGCCAGTCGAACAGGCTGCCGGTATCTTTATGGTCAAGCCCTCCTTGAACGAGGTCTGGCAACCTGGCAAGCACAGGAATTAAGAAGCGCAGAAGAAAATATTTTGGCAGCCAACCAGGTTTTTACACCATTTAAAGCGGCCTACGATCAGGCCAGAGCAACTTTTTTACTGGCAGCGATATATCATCAGCAAAAACGACCAGAATTAGATGAAAAGTGGGTTGAAGCAGCCAGGCTAATTGTTAAAGGTGGATATGCCTTTATTTTGGAACAAGATCGCCCATTGGCTTTTCCTTTGTTAGCCAACCAACTCCATAGTCATAAAACTAATTCCAGAAAAATGGCTGAAAACCTTCTGGAGCATTTATCCAAAGTGCCACCCCCTCCTTTAAAAGTAAACGGCTTAGGTCAATTCGTAGTCTGGCAAGGGCGGAGGCGAATTCCCGATCAAATCTGGCAGCGTAGAAAGGCCGGTGAGCTTTTCCGATACTTAATTTTGCGTCACAGCCACTCTGCCAATAGAGAAGAGTTGATAGAAGACATCTGGCCGGAACACACAAATTCTGCTACACAGGATTTATTCCATCAGGCAACTTCAACTTTACGCCATATTTTGGAACCCGATCTACCGGATAAATTTCCTTCTAGATATCTGACGGTCGAAGGGGATCGGGTTTTCTTACGATTACCACCTGGCTCCGTTGTCGACTTTGAGCAGTTTGAGCAAAACCTGAATCCTGCAATAAATTCCCGCAGCATAGAAAACTTAAAAAATGTGATCAATGGATACACAGGTGCTCTTTTTCCATCCGACCAATATACAGATTGGACTATCAGTCGGCGCGAAAGACTTTCTGAGCTATATGTTAGAGGATTGTTGGCTCTGGGTAATATTTATCTGGATCAGGGTAATTTTTATGATGCATTGGAATGTTCACGCCGTATATTGCAACAGGATATCTGGAATGAAGATGGCGTTCTGCTCGGTATGAAATCTTGCATTGGACTGCGGGATATTCCACGAGCCATGCATATTTTTATGGATCTCGAGCGAACGCTTCAAAATGAGCTCAAAATTGCCCCACGAGATGATATTCGCTCACTGGCAAACCAATTAAAACAAAGCTAAGTAAATTTAAAATCCATCTTTTCCACAATTTTGAATTTAATACAAAACAATGGGGTGTGTCAGTCATCTGTCAGACGGATGGTTTATTCTATTTATTGGAGTAAACAACATGCCAAAACAATCTAAATTTTTATTGAATATTATTTGTGTTAATGATCATGTCAACGAAGAAATCCGAGGAAAAATTCAATGTATTTCTTCTGGTCAATCTGCAGTATTTACCGATATTAAAGAAATGAACAAATTTATCCTTAATGAAATTCATACATCGACCGGGGAGATTGAATCAGAGCAACTCGAAAAAGGAGATACATCTATAACAAGCTGCATGGATCAATATCCTGTAATTGATTATTCGAAAGAAAAATAAAAAACCGGCACAATCAATTCCTCTAGACATTTCCCGATCGGTGCGGTCAAAGGGGAGCGCACTGAGGAAAAGCCCCGTTTTATTTCTAAAACGGGGCTTTCTAATTAATTGGAAACTTTATAGGTCGTTATTTTTACATAATCAGGTTTTTGCAAAAAAGATTTGGCTTAAAAACGACCTGTTTACTTGATTAGTAATTTGGCCAAATCCAAAAACTCAGTCCATTCTTCTTCAAAAAAATGAAGCGTTACACTATTTAATTCCAGATGATATGTAGTCTCGCCGTCTGGTTCATCAGCACGCCAGGCCAGGTAATTATCAGTTTCGGCCAATGTTTCAGTCTTGGGTTCGGGCATTGCGCTCATCATATGCTCCTTTTTTAGCGGATATATTTATTATCCCACAAGTACCGTTCAACTGCACGTTTAATATCCTGAAATTTGGCTAACTTGAATTAATCCGTAAAACTTTATGCATCCAGCCAATAAAAATACTCCAACAATATCGTAATCGCACCTTCAGCGGAACAGAAGGTGTTTCAGGCTGTTCTGATTTCAACTCTTCCCAAGGATCCATATCAAATAATTTGCGTAGGATATAGTCCAACAACAGCTTTAAAGTTGCCACGACTGGTGCTGCCAACACAACCCCGATAAGCCCCATTAAATTGGCTCCGATAATAGCGGCGATCAACACGGCAGCTGGATGGACTTTTAGTGTGTTTGCCATTAAACGCGGGGTGATAAAGCTGTCAATAGTGTTATCTACCAGGTAAGCAATCCCTACAATCAAAATTGCATAAACGATCGAACTCAATCCAAAAATCGTTGAACCCTGAAAATAAGCTACCAATCCATAGGATGCCCAGGCGATGATCGGACCTACATAAGGGACAAACCGGGCCAACCCACCAATCAAAGCCAACCCAAAATAATAATTAACACCCATAAGGCCCAAGAATGCCGTGTAGAAAAGGACAGTCATTGTAAAAACAATCAATTGGTTGCGTAGAAATGCGTTCCAAATCCGGCCAAGTTCATATTTCATTCTTTGCAAGTCTTGATCGTATCCAGGAATATGAATATTAATCATCTGCTCAGGTTTACCCTGGGTTTCCGTAAGAATGAAGTAAGAAACAATGCCTATGAATATAAGCCAACCGATCGTTGTTGCCGCGCTAGCAGCTAGAGTACCTACTAACGAACCTACCCGAGAAAGTAGTGTCTGCACGATCCCAAGCAGTTGGTTTGATAAAGAGACCAAATCTAAATGGGTCAGATCTATTTTGAAAAGTCCAATCTTGATTGGATTGGCAATAAGCTGATTAATGAAATTTGGGATACCATTAATGATATTTTGAAGAAAATAGACTAAATTTTGGACTTGTTGGAGCAAGGCTAAACCACCCCAAGTCAACAATCCAATCACGATCACAATCACTATCAAATAAACCAGGGTAACCGCTAAACGCCATGGCAGCTTACCCTTTAAATGCAACCCCTCCGCCAATGGATAAATCAAGTAAGCCAGGATAAAAGTTAATAACAGCGGTCCTAAGATACTACTGAAACTGATGAGCAGCCATGCGACAAAGGCAACAAAAGCTAACCCAACGACGATTTTTACCGTACTGGACCAACGTGGTGATGAGCTGTTATTGATGTCAGACATATTTCCAAACCATCAATGTTATTCTAGTCATAAAGTCCATTTTATGCAACTAAATGTTTAGATTTTCTTAAGATGCCTGGATTAAAATAACTGAATGCGTACTTGGATACGATACCTGGTGCTGATCATTCTTCTGGTAAAGCCGCATTTTGGCTCTACGTATTTCCAGGCTCTCGATTTGCCCCCCAATCAGCCTCCCAATGGTTTCACCACCCGCTTTCATCCGGATGGCAGCCTGCAGGTGGGTGACCTTATCAGCCTGGATATGTACGCTCCAGCAGGTAAGGATCTAAAAGACAGCTCCCTCGAAGTTGATTTGGAAAGCTCGGGATTGGAAAAATTAGGGGATGCTCCATTCACTTTCGATTCAACAGGTGTTTATCACACCATTTTATTGTGGTTCTGGGATACACATGGATTATCGCCAGGTTCTTACAATCTGATATTTATTATTCATCCATCCGGTGAAAGCTGGCAAGATACCGTCCAACTTCAAAATAATCCGAACATAATTGGAAAAGAAGGTTATTGGGCAACTGCCGATAATCAGTGCTGTGAAGTCCACTACATAACTGGCACAGACGCAGAAAGAGATCTGCCGTCAATTCTAAAAATCATTGACAAACAGGCCACACTGGTAGAAAACCAATGGGGTGTCACACCTTCAAAGAAATTGAAAATCAACCTGATACCGCGGGTATTAGGAAATGGCGGTTTTACAACCGATGAAATCTCAGTCACCTATCTGGACCAAAATTATGCTGATTGTTATTTTCCAATCATTATTCATCATGAGCTTGTTCATTTATTAGATCAGACACAAACGGGCAAAATTCGACCTTCGATTCTGGTCGAAGGCGTAGCGGTCTATCTGAGCGGAGGACATTATAAATCTGAGCCTTTAATTCCCCGTGCTGCGGCTTTGCTTAATTCAGGCAGTTATATTCCAATCAACATTCTGACCGACAATTTTTATAATCAACAGCACGAAACGAGTTATCTTGAAGCAGGTGCATTAGTTGAATATCTGGTAAAGATTTATGGCTGGCAGGCTTTTATAAATTTCTACCATGATATTAATCCGGTACAAAATGGCAGCCAATCGCAAATATTGAATATTGCCCTGCAATCACATTTCGATATCAATTTAGAACAATTGGATGATCGCTTCACAAATGAACTCTCCAAAATTCAAGTAATCCCCGATTTGCGAGACGACGTTCGCCTGACGATACTTCTTTACGATGCCATACGGGCTTATCAACAACAATATGACCCATCGGCTTACTTCCTGAGGGTCTGGATGCCTTCCCCTTTACAAATGAGACAACGTGGAATTGTGGCAGATTATGTTCGACATCCCATTTCGAATGAAAATCAGATGGTCGAAACCCTTCTGGTTTCAGCCGAAGCTGCGCTTAACGCTGGAGATTATCAAAAAACCCAAAAGATAATCGGAATTATTCAATCCCTTCTATTACATGCCCAATCATAGTTTTAATAAATTTTGGGTAGAAGTCTCTACCCAAAATTTAAATTTTACGCATTAATTAAACGAAACTGTCTGGCAGCATTATTACTGCGTACAAAGTCCGGCCAGTCTAAAGATTGGTCCAAACACTGAACACCAGGAATTAGTTTGATCCACAATCAATAGTGCCACTACGCAAACACAAATGACTAATAAAATGGCTACAATGATGACAATTGCCCACGGGAAATTCTTTTTGGGCGCATCATTGGTGCCCTGTTCAGGGGGCATAGGAACCTGACCAGCATAAGCAGGTTGAGATGGTTGTGGAGGTGGCGGCATTGGTGCTGGTTGGTAGGGCTGCGGTATGGCCTGAGGTACAGGTTGGTCCGGAACTGGTACACGTGCAGCCGCGGATGCCACAGTTGCGTCTGGGTCTGATTGAACTGCTTCAAACACCAAATTGACGTGCTCACCCAGAGTTATTACCTCTCCCGGCCGCAATATATACGGCCCCATTAACCGCTGTCCATTAACAGACGTTCCGTTGGTCGAGCCAAGATCTTCGACCACATAATTTGACCCCTGCAAGAATAAGCGAGTATGCCGGCGAGAAACCTCACCATCATTGATAACAATATCATTGCTTAGATCTCGTCCGATGAATATCTCGCTCTTTTCGAGTGGAAAGCTTTTGCCTACAGTCGGCCCACCACGCATTACCAATCGATACGTTGTTATCATCTAGCCCTCCTTCTGGGTTGCGGTAATTAATAGTTTAGCTATTTTGAGCAGTTGTGTCAACGATAAAATGGCATCAAAACAACAAAAATCGGTGGGATTTTGGCTTACGGCAAGATCTATTGATTATATATTTGATAAATTATGGATTATTAATTTTTCAAAAATAATGATTATGCTGGATATTCGGTTAATCAAAATGGATGGCTTTGAAGTGAAAAACCATTTAACTTTCGGGTAAAATCAGTTTTGAGTTAAAATCATACAATATATTTTAATAGGAAAAAATTAAAATCAATATGTCAGAAACCAACCTTGACCCAAAACGACAGGAACAGGCCAAAATTTATGCACGAATAAGTCGCAAATTGCTTCTGGTTGATTTTTTATTAGCTGCGATCTATATTCTGGTTTGGCTAGTGAGTGGTTGGTCCATTGAGCTAAGAAATTACTTGATGACCATTACCAGCAATCAATGGCTGCTGGTACCAGTTTTTGCTCTTATCCTGGGAGGAATCTATTTTTTGATTGATTTACCGCTATCATATTTTTCAGAATATGTGCTTCCACATCGTTTCGATATTTCTACCCAAACCATTAAAAGTTGGATCATAGATCTCATTAAAGGTTTACTATTGAGCGGTGTAATGGGTGGAATATTAATAGAGATTATTTATTGGGTGTTGCGTATCGCTCCACAAACCTGGTGGCTATTGACAGCCCTTATATTGTTAATCTTTAATGTGCTTCTGACCAATCTCGCACCCATTTTAATCATGCCGCTTTTCAATAAATTCGTCCCATTGGGTGAGGATCATGCCGAGTTGGCTGAACGTCTCACCCGGCTGGCCGAGCGCGCCAATGTAAAAATACAAGGTGTCTACAAATTTGATATGAGCAGCCGTACAAAATCGGCCAATGCAGCCCTGACAGGAATGGGAAACACGCGTCGCATCATTCTGGGCGATACACTGATCAATGAATTCAGCGCAGATGAAATTGAGACGGTTCTCGCACACGAACTTGGGCATCAAGTCCATAAAGATATTCCCTTGATGATCGTCTTTGGGACCGTCATCACGACCGTGGGACTTTACCTGGCTTCCGTGGGATTAAATTGGGGAGTTCGTTTCTTTGGGCTAACCGGCCCCGCAGATGTGGCAGGTATGCCACTTTTTGCTCTGGTTCTGGGTGCATTTGGGTTGATCACCATGCCGCTGCAAAATGGTTTTTCGCGCTGGCGTGAACGTTTGGCCGATGAATATGCTCTCTTTGCCACCGGGAAGGGTGATGCCTTTGCATCTGCTCTCACACGCCTGGCAAACCAAAATTTAGCAGAAGCAGATCCTGATCCGCTGGTTGAATTTTTTCTTTATTCCCACCCGGCCCTATCAAAAAGAATCCGGATGGCGCAAAACTTTACCCAATCTCACTCAAAGGTTCAACTCTTAGAGCGCCCGTAACGTTCGCCGCCGTCGACCACGACAACTTCACCAGTTATAAAATCGGATTTGATCAGGAACAAAACAGTTTGAACCACATCCTCAGGTGAACCCCAGCGGTTCAATAAATTACGCCGGGCGACTTGTTGCTTTTTTGCCTCATCATAATATGGCGGAGCAAGGATTGCCCCCGGAGCTACAGCATTCACCCGAACATGAGGACTCAAGTCAACTGCGAGCTGGCGGGTCATAGCCATCAGCGCTGCTTTTCCGACATTGTGAGCAGCAAAATGAGCTGTGGGCTGCCATATAGATAGATCTACGATATTGATGATTACACCTTCGCCCGAAGCGATCATATGGGGTGCCACTGCATTCGAGCAATAAAAAGCACCATCGATCATAACGCGCGTAATACGCTGCCAAAGTTCAAGATTAGTAGTTGGAAGAGGTGTCGTTCTAAAATACGAGGCGCTGTTCACCAAAATGTCGATCGAGCCGAATTGCTTTAAGGCCTCAGCAACCATTATTGTTACTTGCCTAGAATCGGAAATATCCGCCTGAATTGGCAATGCCTTTACACCCAGAGCTATAACTTCGTCCGTAGTATTTTGAGCTTCATCTTCAGACGAGTGAAAATTGATGACAACATTCGCCCCAGCTCGTGCAAGACCAAGGGTGATAGCCTTGCCGACTCGTACAGCGCCACCCGTCACCAAAGCAGTCTTATGATGCAGATCCAAATTCACCTCACAGATTTCATATTAATTTTATCAAAGATCCCAATTTTAGGTCTAAGTCTTCTGCTAAAATATATTTTTTCGAGGAAGTACCAACATAAGTGCAAACAGAATATATTTAACAATAGTCACCAATTATCACCTTATAATAACATTATATTCTCAAAAACCCATTTCTAACTTGACGAAAGATTTATGTTGATGTATATTGATATAAACTTAACAACATGTTTAAACGTGCAGTTTTGAAGGCCAATGTTTTACCCGATCTTCTATAGAAAGGATCTTTTGTTATATGCCTCAACTCAGCAGTAAAACCATTACATATAAAGAACTTGCTAAAACGATCGATCACTCACTTCTTAAACCTGAGCTTACAGAAGCAGATGTGATTGCTGGCTGCGAGCTTGCCAATAAATACGATGTGGCTTCGGTTTGCGTCAAACCATGTCATGTTCGTTTGGCCTCCAAACTGCTAAAAGACAGTGATGTCAAAGTTGGTACAGTCATTAGTTTTCCACATGGCAATTCAACCACATCCATTAAAGTAGCTGAAGCCCAACAGGCTCTGGTTGACGGAGCGGTAGAATTGGATATGGTAATGAATATTGGCGAATTTCGCTCGGGGCATTATGATTATATTCGGGATGAAATTAAAGCGATTGTGGATGTGGCCCATCCAGCCGGTGCACTTGTTAAGGTTATTTTTGAAAATGCCTATTTAACAGACGAACAAAAAATAAAGGCTTGCCATTTGACAGAAGAAGCCGGTGCTGATTTTGTAAAAACATCTACTGGTTTTGCTGCTACAGGAGCTACTCTTGAAGACGTCCGCTTGATGCGCGAGAATGTGAGTCCTCATATCCAGGTAAAAGCCGCTCATGGCGTACGTACCTTGGATATGGTTCTAAAAATGATCGATGCAGGTGTCACCCGCATAGGGGCAACTGCCACCGCAACAATATTGGACGATTTTGCAAAAATGCAAAAAGAAAAATAAACCTGGAGAAAATAATGGCCGAGATCAAGGTCGGAATCGCTGGAACTGGTTTTATTGGACCGGCTCACCTGGAAGGATTACGCCGGAACAATATCCGTGTAATCGGCTTGGCAGAATCAACGCCAGAGCTCGCCAGACAAAAAGCTGCTGAACTGGGGATTGAAAAAAGTTACCCATCCTTTGAATCCATGCTGGCTGATCCCGAGATAACCGTAGTGCATCTGGCAACACCTAATTACCTGCATTTTCCGCAAGCAAAAGCGGCTTTGCTGGCAGGGAAACACGTGGTTTGCGAAAAACCTCTGGCAATGACTTCAAAGGAATCGGCCGAACTGGTGAAATTAGCCACTGAAAAACTTCTGGTCAATGCCATTAATTTTAATTTACGTTTTTATCCGATTTCACAACAAGCCCGTTCGATGGTTCAATCAGGCGAATTGGGAAACATATTCATAATTCAAGGATCCTATTTGCAGGATTGGTTATTCCTTCCCACCGATTGGAACTGGCGGCTGGAGCCCGGTTTGGGCGGTACACTACGGGCAGTGGCAGATATTGGCTCACATTGGATGGATTTGACCACATTCATTACCGGATTGCGTATTGAGTCAGTATTGGCAGATTTCAAGACTTTCCACCCAATTCGTAAAAAGCCGTCTAAACCGGTTGAAACTTATACGGGCAAGCTACTGACTGCAGCGGATTACGTTGACCAACCAATAACAACTGAGGATTATGCTTCAATTTTGCTACATTTTGAAAACGGAGCATGCGGCACTTTAACTGTATCCCAGGTGAGCGCCGGTCGTAAAAATCGCCTGTATTATGAGATTGATGGCTCAAAAGCTGCCCTGGCTTTTGATTCAGAGCGGAATAATGAGTTGTGGATAGGTCACCGAGATCGCCCAAACGAATGGTTGTTAAAAGATCCTTCATTACTCTCACCAGAAGCACGTGCAATTACATCCTACCCAGGTGGCCACAACGAAGGTTTCCCTGACACTTTCAAACAACTGTTTCATAAAGTCTACGCTTATATTCAAAAAGGAGATTTCGCGGCCCGGCCTGATTTTCCAACTTTTGCGGACGGACATTACGAGCTGCAGCTCTGTGAAGCTATTGAGCAAAGCGCAAAAGAACAGCTATGGGTAAAAGTTAACTAATTTTTTTAACGGAGGATCTCATGAAACTCGGATTGTTCACCTCAGCATTTCCGAACCTTTCCTTGGAAGAAATTGCAAGCTGGTCTAATCAAAACGGGTTCGAGATGCTCGAAATTGCTTGTTGGCCAGTGGAAAAAGCCAACCGGCGTTACGCAGGCGTAACCCATATCGATGTCACCGAGCTTACACCGGCAAAAGCGAAAGATATTCAAGGTTTGATGGAGCGATATCATTTGGGTATTTCTTCGCTAGGATATTATCCCAATCCGCTTCACCCAGATTTGCAATATCGCGCCAGGGTCATCGATCATCTCAAGAAAGTAATTTTGGGTGCAGAGATGCTGGAAATTCCGATTGTGGGCACATTTATCGGCAAGGATAAAGACAAGACGGTGCCAGCAAATTTGGAAGAATACGCCAAAGTCTGGCCAGCGATTGTGAAATTTGCTAGAGATCACAACGTCAAAATCGCCATTGAAAACTGTCCAATGATCTTTTCATACGATGAATGGCCGGGTGGCAACAATCTTGCCAGCACACCGGCCATATGGCGGAAAATGTGGGAAATCATCCCCGACGAAAACTTTGGCCTAAACCTGGATCCTTCACACCTCGTCCTCCAAATGATTGATTACGAGCGGGTTATCCGCGATTTCGGTGATCGTATCTTTCATGTACACGCCAAAGATTTGAAGATTGACCGAGAAGGTCTTTATCAAAACGGGGTGTTATCTCAAGGAATAGGCTGGCAAATTCCACGTCTACCCGGTCTTGGAGATATGGAATGGAACCGCTTCTTCTCAGCATTGTATGCCAGTGGCTATGATTATGTCGTCAGCATCGAGCATGAGGATCACAATTTTGAAAAAACGCTCGATCTTGTAAAACGTGGTTTCCAGCTTTCCAGGGATGTTTTACGCCCCTATGTGAAATAAAAATGAAAGAATATTATATTGGGTTAGATTTCGGCGGGACCAATCTAAAAGCAGGTCTGGTTTTTCAAAAGACAGGTGAAGTAAGTCATTTATCATCTTTGCCAACAGCTTCCCATCAAGGACCACAAGGCGTCATGGAAAGTATGGCTATTTTAATCGAGAACATCATCGATCAGGTCGGGCGAGATAAATTGGGTGGGATTGGGATCGGCGTGCCAGGCATTGTTGACCTGGATAATGGTATAACAAAATTTCTGCCAAACCTGCCGGGTAACTGGCCTGATATTCCATTGGGGCCGACTATTCAAACCATGACTGGGTTGCCCGTACACTTATTAAACGATGTTCGCGCAATTACCTATGGAGAATGGCAATTCGGCGCAGGACAAGGATCTGAATCTATGGCCTGTTTTGCAATCGGAACTGGCATCGGCGGGGGTTTGGTTATCAATAATCAATTGGTTCTGGGAATCGGTGGTACAGCAGGCGAATTGGGACATATCACCGTTGATTACAACGGACCAATCTGCGGCTGTGGTAATAGAGGCTGCGTTGAAACTTTGGCTTCTGGCCCCGCTATCGCTGCCATGGGTATCAAAGCCGTCACCCAGGGATTAACTACTTCAATCGGCCAACTGGCTGAATATGATTTGAACAAAATCACCCCCGAGCTGATTTCCCAAGCAGCTTTGGATGGAGATGCACGTGCCCTGGAAATTTATCGAGAAGCAGGTTTTTACCTGGGTATTGCAGTAGCAAATGTGCTGGTATCGGTAGGCACTAAAAAAGTAGTTTTTGCCGGTGGAGTCGCCCAGGCTGGTAATTTATTATTAGATCCCATAAAAAAAACAATCAACGAACGGGTAAAAATGATGCCGGTCGAGCAGGTGGAAATCGTACCGGCCAAATTAGGTTCCCATGCCGGGATTATCGGTGTAGCGATGTGGGCCAGCCACCGCATTAGTTGATCTTTCAATCGGTCACGATGCGGAGATCTAATCCTTTATTTTGTAAAATCGAAATGATTTCCGAATCAGCTCCGCTATCCGTGACAATTGTATCCACATCCTCGATAGATAGAACCTGCAAAAGCGATCGCACACCAATTTTGCTAGAATCAACCATCACGATCACCTTCTCGGCATTTTGCTTCATAACGTGTTTCAGCCGCATATAAAGCGGGGTAGGATCGGTAAAACCATCTTCAATCGTCAAACCTTGAGCGCCCAAAAAAGCCTTTTTAACTTTGTACTTGGAAAAAAAATCTTCTGCTTGCGGACCGATAAAAGCTCCAGTCTCGATCAATATGCCACCACTGCAGATTAAAGTAACATTTCGGATAATTGGCGCAACCATCATCGAAGTAAGCAGACCGTTGGTCAAAATGGTCAGATTTGATTGATTCAGAAAGGGGATCAGGCTGCTGGCAGTTGTGCCAGCTTCGATGGTTATATAATCTCCTTCACTAATGAAATTGGCGGCAACATACCGACCGATCGAGATTTTTTTCTGGTAATTTGGATCAAGTTGAGGGTCATAGAGTTTTGATAACCTGGGAATTATTTCACTATCTTCGACGATCGAGACAGCACCCCCGCGAATCCGATGAAGATTTCCGTGGATCTCTAAATCCTCCAGGTCGCGCGTGATAGTCATATAGGACACTCCAAGTTGCTTGCTGAGATCCTGTATGGTGACTAATTTTTCTTGTTTAATGATTTCCAGAATACGAGCGTAACGTTTTTCTTTGATCATACTTTGCGATTTATTGGAAATTTATAAAATCGTTCCAGACTAAATGTTATATTTCACATTTATTAACATATTATAACATAATCAAGCCGGATTTAATATTCTTTTAAGGCTTTCTTGACAACATATAACAATAGGTGTATATTGTCAACATCAGCATGTTGTTCAATGCCAAAGCCCTTTATGGATATCTTTCTTTAAATATCTCTTTCTTCGAAAGACATCTTTTTCGAAAAAAACTCGTTTATTTTTACCTAAAAGCAATATCATGTAATAAACCCATTATAGGCTGACCCAGATCGATCTCCATTTCTGAAGGTGTTCGTTGGTAAGCTACTTGAGGAGATCAGAACATACGGATGGAGGAGGTGATGAAAACCTGCTTATACGCAAATAATCCTGTTCGATCCATCAGGGACCCATCATAAAGATCTCAACGTATCGACAATCGAAGATCAGGATTCCCCAAAATGTCCAAAAGACATTGGAAAAACCAGATATACAAAAAGGAGAAACGAAGAATGAAGCAGATTAGACCCCTTATGATTCTCGTAGCGTTTGTGACAATTGCCTCGATGCTAGGAGCATGCGCCCCAGCTGCCACACCGACGGCAGCCCCGGCTGCACCTGCTGCCACAACCGCGCCCGCTGCGCCAGCCGCTACAACTGCCCCGGCCGCTCCGGCGGCAGGACCACTACTGGTCGTGATCAATAAAAGCGCCGACCAGCAGTATTTCATCGATTTGCAGAACTCGTTCAGCGATACCGCCACGGGTCTCGGTGCGACCGTCAAGAAATTCAATGCCAAGCTTGATCCGAACCTCGGTGTCAGCCTGGTGAACGATGCCATTTCCGCCGGTGCCAAGGGTATCTCGATAACAGTCCCCGACCAGACCATCGGACCTGCCATCTCTGACGCCGCCAAGAAAGCGGGTGTTGTGCTGATTGCGACCGATGATGGTATCAAGGATTCAAGCGGTAACCCCGTCCCATTCGTTGGCTTCGATGGCAAAGATATGGGCAAGAAAGTTGGCCAGGAAGCAGCCACGTTGCTCACTTCTGGTGGCTGGCTTAAGGACACGACCAAAAAGGTCGGTGTCTTATCCGTAGAAGTGCAGACCCTTTCAGTTTGCAATGACCGCACCGATAATGAAAAGGCTGCTATCGAAGCCGCCGGTGTGCCAGCTGCGCAGGTCTTCTCAGTGCCCTACACTGGTGAGACCCTTTCTGCGCAAGATGCCGCGGGCCCGATCATTACCGCCCATCCAGATGTAACGAACTGGATCGTCTTCGGCTGCAACGATGAAGGTGTATTGGGAACACTGAATGCACTCGCCACCGCCGGTGTAACCCCCGATAACATCATTGGTGTTGGCCTGGGCGCTTACGAAGCTTGCAAGCCATGGGCTGCCGGTCAGGCGAGCGGTTTTAAAGCCGCTCTGTTCATCTCAGGGCTTGATGTTGGCAAGTGAGCCTACCCCAATCTGGTAGACACGAAGAAAAGCTGGTAGAACTAGGGAACTACCAGGAGAAAAAGAATGGGTAAAGGCAGGCGGTTTAATGCAGAGTTCAAAATAGAAACGATCAAGCTGGTAACTGAGTTAGGGCA
>DATFYI010000125.1:0-3951 GCA_035315125.1 Anaerolineaceae bacterium
ATAAGATGTACGGATGGACTGGAACCATATTGAGGGTGAATTTGACCAGCGGGAAGATAACCCGTGAGCCGACCGATACCCATTTGGCGAAAATGTTCATCGGAGCGCGTGGACTGGCAGAGAAGATCATGTTCGATGAAGTCGATCCAAAAGTTGATCCTCTAACCCCAGAAAACAAGCTGATCTTTGCTCCGGGACCATTTACGGGTACCTATGCTCCTTCTGCTGGTCGTTATGATGTTGTTACCAAAGGCCCGTTAAACGGCACGATTGCAGCATCCAATTCGGGCGGCATCTTTGGCGCCGAGTTGAAATATGCCGGTTACGACCTGGTGATTGTCGAAGGCAAGGCCAAAAAACCGGTTTACATCTATATCCGTGACGACAAAGTCGAAATCCGCGATGCCACCGCCATGTGGGGACAGATGGTGCCCGAGACGACCGATTTGATCCGTGCTGAGACCGATGAGGATGCCAAAGTAGCCTGCATCGGACCTGCCGGTGAAAAGCTGGTGCTGTTTGCCAACGTTATGAACGATATGCACCGGGCGGCCGGGCGTAGCGGTGTGGGTGCGGTGATGGGTTCCAAGAACCTGAAAGCCATTGCGGTAGTCGGCAGCGGCTCGGTCAAGGTTGCTAATCCGGAAGCTTTCAAGGCCTCTGTATTAAAAGCGCGCGCCAAAATCCAGGCCCACCCGGTGGGTGGCACTGGCTTGAGAGTTTATGGAACGGACGTTCTGACCAATATCTTGAATGAGACTGGCGCCCTGCCAACCCGCAACTACGACGATGGTTATTTCCCGACTGCCAATAATGTCGGTGGCGAGAGCCTTTCGGCTAAGATCTTGATACGCCCACGCGGCTGCTTTTCTTGCATTATCAGCTGCGGACGCGGTACCAAGGTCACCAACCCACAGTTTGCCGGTGAAGGTGAGGGTCCCGAATATGAAAGTGCCTGGTCATTTGGTCCGGACTGTGGTATCGATAACTTAGACGCAGTCACCAAAGCCAATTACCTGTGCAATGAGATGGGCATGGACACGATTACCATGGGCAGCACCATTGCTTGCGCCATGGATCTGTACCAGGATGGTGTCCTCACCAAGGCGGATACCGGCGGCGTGGCTTTGAATTTCGGCGATGCTGAAACCATGGTTGAAATGGTTCGCAAGACCGGTTTGCGCGAAGGCTTTGGCGACAAGCTGGCGCTGGGTTCTTACCGGCTGGCGGATAGTCTCGGCCATCCGGAATATTCGATGACTGCCAAGAAGCAGGAAATGCCTGCTTATGATCCACGTTCAGTGCAAGGTGTCGGCTTGAACTATGCCACCAGTAATCGCGGCGGCTGCCACGTGCGCGGCTACACGGTTTCGCCTGAAGTCCTCGGTGTTCCATTCAAGGTACCGAACCTGCAGATTGAGGGTAAAGCTAATCTGGTTATGATCTTCCAGAATCTGACTGCTGCACTGGATTCTTCCGGCGCCTGCCTCTTTACCACCTTTGGCATCGGCGCAGATGAGCTGGCTGAAATGCTGAGCGCCTTGACCGGCATTAGCTACTCTACTGAAGAATTTATGCAGGCCGGTGACCGGGTCTGGAACCTGGAACGGATGTGGAATATCAAAGCTGGTTTTACCAGTGCGGATGATAAGGTGCCCGAACGCCTGATAAAGAATCCTTTAAAGAGCGGCGTTGCGGCAGGTAACGTCAGCCATGTGCCGGAAATGCTGCCTGAATATTACCAGTTGCGCGGTTGGACGCAGGATGGTGTACCGACCGAAGAAAAGCTGGCGGTGCTTGGCTTGATCTAAACGGATCCCCTGGCGAAGGTCCGGCTCCCACAGGATGGGTGAGCCGGCCTTCGCAGGTAAAAAGTTTGCACTTGAAAACTTGTTATTTCATGTTGTTAAACGTCCTGGCCCGGGAAGCTTTGTCGCTGCAAGGAATTCCCTTCGAGCAGGGCGTTTTTCTGGGATAAATGAGATTAAATTGGCTGACAGGATCAGGTGTGTTTACAGTGTAAATCTCCTCGGCGGTTATCCGGCCTTATGAAAATACGTTGTTATGCATATTTCCGTGACATCATCGGAAAAAGCGAGTTTGAATGGACTGCCCCGGCGCCAACTTTGGGCGTCCTATTGAGCGATTTATCCCGCCAATACGGTAAACCATTTACCCGCTGGGTTTATGAAGGGGATGCGCTGAGTCATCTGGTGATCATTCTGGTCAATGGTAAGGATGTGCGCGACTTGCAAGGCTTGCATACACCACTCAAACCGGACGATACCGTTGTCCTTTTTCCACCTTTGGCGGGAGGATAGCCGATCTTTGTCATTTGCTGCTAAATGTTTTGAAAGGTTCGACTGCAACTATTGAATTAGCTAAACGGGATGGGTGAATAGTGCAAACAAATTCGTTAATTCTTATCCCATTGATAGCGCTGCTGGCAGGCGCCTTACTCCAGATTTTATTAGGGCGAGTACTCTCAAATACTGCTAAAGGCTGGCTGGCTTTGCTGTGTGGCCTGGTATCCCTGGGCGGTATGCTATTCCTGCTTCCAGCAGTTTTGAGTAAAGGCGCCGTTGATCTGACCCTGCTCAATTGGGACAGGGGCATCCAATTTACCTACCGGGTGGATGGTTTGAGCATGATTTTCAACCTGATGGCTTGTGGCATCGGCTCTGCCATTCTGCTCTATTCAATCGGATATATGGCGCATGAAAAAGAGGGCACGACTCGTTTCTACGCCTTTATGCTGGTTTTTATTGGCGGGTTGGTCAGCCTGGTCTCAGCCGGCAGCCTGTTGGTGGCTTATGTAAGCTGGGAGATCATCGGTCTGTGTTCTTATTTTTTGGTTGGTTTCTGGTATAAACAGCAGGCTGCGGCCCAAGGCGCTCGCAAAGTCTTACTGATGACCCATCTGGCCGGTTATGGCTTTTTAGTGGGTATTTTGGTTTTATATTTCCGCAGCGGCAGCTTTGCCTGGAATGATCCGGCCTTGCAAGCCTCATTTACAACCGGCATTTTTATCTTACTGCTGGTGGCAGCCATGGCTAAATCGGTCATTTATCCACTGCATACCTGGATCCCGGAAGCTATGAATGCGCCTACACCGGTCTCGGCGTTGTTGCATTCAGCCTGTTATGTTAAAGCCGGCGTTTACCTGATTGCCCGGCTCTACACGATCAGCCCCTGGCAGCCCAGTTGGAACACCATCGTGTTGGTGCTGGGCGTGGTGACCATGCTGGTGGGGGCATTATTTGCCCTGGCTCAGACCGACTTGAAACGCTTGCTGGCCTTTTCGACCATTAGCCAGATTGGGCATATCATCACTGCCTTTGGCCTGGGTACCTCATTAGGGATCGCGGCCGGGTTGTTTTATACCCTCAGCCATGGGCTTTTTAAAGGGACGCTGTTCATGTGCGCCGGTGCCGTTCAACACGCTACCGGGACAAAAGACATGCGCAAGTTGGGCGGCCTGGCCAGGCAGATGCCAACGACTGCGTTGATCTGGTTGGTGGCTGCGTCTTCCATCGTGGGTGTACCGCTGTTGAATGGCTTTGTGGCCAAATGGCTGTTGTTATCGGCCGCCCTGGATGCGGGCCAGATCATGGTGGTGTTGATTGCCTGGCTGGTCAGTGTTATCACCGCATTTTATATGTTCAAGGCGACCGTCAGTGTATTTTACGGCGAGGCGCCGGCTGAATTGGCGAAACAAACCGTTCATGAAGCCGGCTGGGAAATGCGCGCTGGCATGAGCATGCTGGCGGGGTTATGCGTTTTGTTCGGCGTAGCCCCACAGATTTTGATCCAATACCTGGTCGCGCCGGCTGCCAGGGCCATGAACTTTACGGGGGCTATCCAGGTTTCCTGGCTGGGCATCCAGACCAGCGCCAGCGGCATATCGGTGACGGTTGGGGCGCTAGTCGTGCTGGTGGCGCTGATTTTCGG
>DATFYI010000126.1:0-5238 GCA_035315125.1 Anaerolineaceae bacterium
CGATCACCCTGGATGAGGAGTTCTCTGACCAGGGTCTTGGTTTCTTCGATCAACCACAGCCATTCGGACGGGACGGTTTGCTTGAGCTCATGCAAGGTTCGTCCGACCCAACGGCGGACGTGAAATTGGCAGATCTGCTGTTCTAGTTGCAGTTCCTCAGCCACCTGCTTGTAACTAGCCAGATCATCGGTGACGATTACACTTACCCCCAGACGCTGCATCAGCGGTTCAAGAAATCGCTTCACGGCCTGCGGATCCTTTTCATCCGTATAGCCCAGCGTGACCGGCTGTCCTGTCCCCATGTCCACTGCTACCAATACAGGTTGGGTCTTCCCCCAACCACGCACATAGGCCCCATCCACTCCCAATACCCGCACTGGTTGCCAATAGCGCTGTAGTTCCAGTTGGCGGGCACGTTTTTGAACATCCCGCCAGGCACTCATTCGTCCGAGCTTGACCCCAAAAGCCCCATACAAGGCCACCAATCCACGGTAGCTCAGCCTCAGTTTCCACCCAATTGCCGCCAACACCTGCGTGCGCTGTGTCTGGCTGGCTCGTTCTACCTCTTGGGGATAATGTCGGAACGTCCGATGACAGCGACAGCAGCGATAGCTATAGACCAAACTTCGCTTAGGTGGGGATCTCGTAACGTTTTCGTTTCCCCTCCCCAGCGTAGAAAGATTCCCATTAAAGAAATTAAAAGTGAGTTCTAAAAATGCCAGGTGTTATGTTGTAACTGTCACCGGCGAATTATATCGAAAGAACAAGGTTGGTTTAGAAAATGACTTGATTCATTTAGAAATTTTAAGGGATTTGCTAACAAAGTAGTCATTTATGAAACGGTTTAAATTCTTTACATCGGTCTTCAATCTGGTAATAGTCAGGTTAATAAACAAAATAGTTACAATGCATATTGGTTTTATTGTCAGAACACTTAAACAATATAAAATGATCCTGCGCATTCTTCTAGGAACAACCCTTGAGGAATAAATTGTCGACCAAAAATAATCCTTAGCGGGCGATTCGCAAAAAGCCAGACTGCCAAGAATGATGCAATCAGGTCTACTATAAACATGAAGGGGGATACATTGAACGCTATTATGTTCGTCAAAACAAGGGCGGGTACAATTATAATGAGATCGATTAAAAATCCAATTAACATTCCGATTATCGTCATTCTATCGTAAAATTGTTGCGTCAGGGTAATCCCATTGGGCTTTCCTGACAGGAAGCCTAAAAGGATTGTATTGACAGAAAGATTTGACATAATCAGTAGGTTTGGTGAAATAGCTAAATCTTTTGGGTTATAGCCATTCTGTTTTCCCAAGCCGGTAAGTGCTTGGATTTTTTTTGCAAAGTCATCGCGAAGAAGTTCTATGCCTAATTGATTTACATCTTCATCGTTTAATTTCACATATTTTTCATCTAGCGTTTTTAATAATCTTGGTAATGATGTCGGATCCTTTTTATTAAATGATTTAATTTGATTCATTGAAGAGGCATATTCTAGATGTCCAAGTTCTTTAAGCATTATCTCTCTGAATCGATTACGATCCCATCCAAAAAATATTGTTAATTGTAAAATCCATTCGCGTGCCCGGTCGAGTTGATTTGATATTCGTGAGCGATAAAAGTACGCATACAATGCTGAGATTAAGACCAGGAGCGGGGCGCCTGCTATTATTTGTGCTGCATTTAACCCAAGCACAGAAGGGATGATAGATTCGAGCAATTTGTCTAGTAGACCGCGGAATAAAAGTACTATTAAAACAAGGATGCTTAAGCTAACTGGGGATTTTAAAGCCATATCTTTTATGACTTGATCCCAGTTTGCTAGATCAAAAAAACTAGCTATTGAAATATTGGCAAGGGGCTCTAAAGTTTTCTCTATATGTTCCTTAAGGTTTGTAATTATATCTTCTTCCGTATCCACTGGCTTTGGGATTAATTCTCGCGAAATATTCTTATTTTCCTGGATCAGTCGTACTGCCGACCCTCTACTTTCTAAGGTAACCTTTATTTGTTCGGCACTCTTATATGCCTTCTCAGCAGTATCGAAAGTTTTCAGCGAGGCTTGAAAAGCAGCTTCTGGATTCGTGTCATCCCACCAATCTACAGACCATCGCGAAGGGAATGCTAAACTAGGGCGGACGCTTAAAGTGATATTTTTTATACCATTCATTAGTAGCTTCCTTAACAAGTTTTTTTTTATCTAGCTACCTGACAGTTTCATAACAGGGAGGTGATTGGCGATGGAATTCCGGTAAAATCGGTTTTGCCTAACCAGTTTACAGGACGGAGATAGCCAATGCCAATCCCTGGTCCGTCCCCGAATCCCTCCTCATTGTTGGTTGACATAAGTGCCTCTTTAAGAATAATCTAAGCATAAACTATTAGTCCATTGCGGTCTAATCCCTTAAATGAATTTAGAAATTAGGCTTCAAGATGAACCAGGTTGTTTTGGGAAGGCTGAGTTATTCTTCGGGGGTAAATGAAATACCTTCTCTGTATATAGCCCCACTACATAGAAGTTATATAAGTATTATATATTCTGCTGGCGAATTTACAAGCCAAACCCAAGAAACTTTACAACATTGGGATGACTGATAATAAATGATTTATTTACTTCAGACTTTGAATGTCGAACGAAGGACTGGTGTCACATCGTCCCAATGTCCTTCGGGAGGAGCGGGCGGTGCCAGGGTGATCCCACCATTTTGCCCATCCCCGATTCACTCATTTCCAACAGAGGCACCTTCCCGTTCCATCCTGGAACCGGATCCAGCGCGATTGGGGCATGAGGTTTATTGCAGGCAAAATCTAATTTCAGGCAAAGGAAATAGTAGGCTCAGTGCCACTCCTGGTACTTTACCACTGCCTGGCACTTCAGCGAACCCGCCCTACAAGACTCAAACAAATAACCGCGACGTGGCTTCTTGTTAGCGCGGAGCCCGTAGGGTGCTCCGCCAGGGCTCGAACCAGTAACCGACGGTTTAAAAGGACAACATCCGGAAAATGTTTCGCCCATTCAATGGTCAACCCGTTTTGCCCAGTCCATTGGACAGGTAGCAAAGAAAGTACATAAGAAAATTTGCAGAAACGTTCAATTATCTTCCACAATCATTCAACCACTTTGCCTTTCAAAGTGTCATAATGACAATTGGTTGTAATTTCCTCCTAAATTAGGAAAAATAGAACGGAAAAAATGTATCGTCGTGAAGCATAACTCTGGATGGCATTAACTGCAACGGCCTCCCTCGATGCCTGTCAGAAATTAGCCGTTAGACAGCAATTGTTGGCCCGCTGCTAACTGCATCACAAACGGCCACACAGCTTCCAGATCTCCCGGCAAACTCACAAACAGAAATTCGTCAAGAAATAATAATAAAAGAAGGTAAGATGATAGCTAGAGTATATATGACAAAAAACATCAGCGCTGATGGACTGATGAAGATTTACAAAACCCTTGGTTGCAAAGCTAATGGAAAAGTCGCTGTTAAGATATCAAGCGGCGAACCGGGTGGACATTATTTCCTGTCAACCAATTTGATCGCCCCGCTGGTGAAAGATGTAAATGGCACTATTGTGGAATGCAACACGGCTTACGGCGGTGGGCGGGCAGATACGGCCTCGCATTTACGTGTAATGAAAGAACATGGCTTCTCTGCCATTGCGCCTGTTGACGTGATGGATGCAGATGGAACTATGGACCTTCCCATAACTGGAGGCAAACATCTCAAGAAAGATGTTGTTGGCTCCCATTTTGCCAACTATGATTTTGTGATCAATCTGGCACACTTTAAGGGCCATGCCATGGGCGGTTTTGGTGGCGTCATCAAAAATATGTCCATCGGTATCGGCTCATCAATGGGTAAGAGTCTCATCCATAGCGCAGGCCAGGAAACGACCGGATTCGGCCTTAACACTCCGCAGGATGATTTTCTTGAATCCATGGCAGAGGCAGCCAAAGGTGTGGCAAATTACATGGGCGAGAACATTCTATATATCGATGTGATGAACAATTTGTCCGTAGATTGTGATTGTGACAGCCATCCCGCCAGGCCAACCATGCAGGATATTGGCATCTTGGCTTCAATCGATCCTGTTGCGCTGGATCAGGCTTGCGTTGATCTCATCTATGCTGCGCCTGACGGCAAAGATTTAATTGAACGCATGGAATCGCGCCATGCTATCCATACACTGGAACACGCCGAAAAGATTGGTCTTGGCAGCCGCAAATATGAACTTGTAAATATTGAGTGAAGTAAAAGGATATACATGATGGAAAATAAAGATTTATCAAACAGCGTGATCTTTTCGAAAGGTGAACTACTGCCCGAGCAATTCAGAAAGAACTTTATCGGTCAGACTTACCTTAATATGATCGTTCCCTCTACCTCGCCATTGGGTTGTCCCATCGGCAATGTGACTTTTGCGCCAGGCTCCCGCAACAACTGGCATAAACATCCGGGCGGACAGATTCTGCTGGTTACCGGCGGACGTGGTTGGTATCAGGAGGAAGGCAAAGCGGCGCGCGAACTGCATGCAGGCGACGTGGTGGAGATACCATCCAACGTCAAGCACTGGCACGGCGCTGCGAAAGACAGCTGGTTTGTCCATATCGCAATCGAAGCCAACGCGAAAGCGGGACCTGCCGAGTGGATGGAACCTGTCACAGACGAAGAATACTTTAAGCTGAAATAACTTGTCCTAAAACTTGAACATGAAGGCCACTCCAATGGCTACACTGCTGGCTAGAGATGATCATATGAAAATCACTGAAGTAAATGAACGAGTGTGCCGGGTTGGTTCAATAAGCTGACAAGACCTTTGAAGCCTAGAATAATCTTGAAAAAGCGGTGGGAACACCTTTAGGTTAGAATAAAAGAAGTGCAAAAAACACCGGACTCGTTGGACCACAAGATTGAAGTGTATGAAATGCTGGTCTAAGACCGGAGAATACATAGAATATTTTGTTTAAAAGGAGAGATAAAACCATGCCCATTAGTGAAATGGCAAAAAAAAATCATGAGAAGTTATTCCCAAATCGCAGATCAACGCTCATAATAAGCGATCCGGAACTGATTGAGGTATTCGACAATTTTGCTTTTGATGAAGTGCTTGATTATGGAAATTTGGATACCCGAACCAGGTTAATGGTCACCCTGGCATCCATGATTGCCAGCCAGGCTCTGGCTGAATATAAAGTGATGCTGGGTGGCGCACTGAATGTGGGGG
>DATFYI010000127.1:0-6103 GCA_035315125.1 Anaerolineaceae bacterium
CCTGGAAGCTGCGGTCGTTGGTCTGAGCCCAGGGAATATAGGCTTCACCCGAGATCCACACGTAGGCCGATGCCGTATTCGGATTGCCGTGGCTGTCTTTGGAGGTGATGCTGGCCTTATAGATGGCGCCGTGGTCAGGTGTGAACGAGATCTGGCCAGTGCCGTCGGCCCCCAGGGTCTGGTCAAGGTAAGTAGCAACCGGGATATCTTTGACGGTGGTCTTCCACTGCAGCACTCCGTTGGCGTCTTCTTGCTGGACGCTGTACCACTGGCGCTCGACGATATTGACATCCACGTGCTGGTTGGCGAGCGGTTTGCCGTCCCAATCCAGCGCCACCAGGTCGAAGGTAGCGGGTTTGTTGGCCAGGCCCACGTAGCTGGTCGAACGGATGCCCGGGTAAACCTGCGACAGGTTGAGCACTACCGCGCTGCGCCCGCTGACAGTCGTGCCGGCGAAATCGGTCAGGGTCGCTTCGAAGGTAAGCTGCTGGCTGGTTTTGGCGGTGCCCATTTGGGCGGGCAGGGTCAGACTGAAATGACCGTTTGCGTCAGTCTGACCCTTACCGTTGGCGATTTCCTGGTGAGGGTTGTTGACCGGCTGGCCGGATAAGCTTTCCCAGTTGTCCTGATCGACATCGTTGAAGCTATAGGCCGAATACTTATCCGGCGGGGTAAAAGTATACGGGTCGGCGGACAGCGTCCAATCCACGCCGGCCTGAGTAAGCCCGCCGCCGGAATAATAATTGGCATCCACATTGGCTGTGATGGGATCTCCCGGAAGCACGTTTTTCGGACTGGTGCTCACATCCACCTGAAATTCGGGCAGGCGGTATTCGGCCACGTTAAAGTTGACCGAACCGATTTGCTGGTCGCTGTTGGGCCAGGTAACATAAATCTCGTAGGGGCCCAGGGCGGTGTCCTTGGCAAGCTGGAAAGTGCCTTCAAAGCTGCCGAAGCTCGAAAGTGTGAGGGTCTCCTGGTAAACTTTATTTTGAAAATCGTCGATGGTCACCTGAACTTTGGACTGGTCGGGCAGTTTATAGGACAGATCATCTTCGCTGCGCACGATGCCTTTGAAATGGACCGGCTGGTCCGGGCGGTAAAGCGGCCGGTCGGTGTAAAGATAGGCCGAGTAGTTCTGGGGCGCCTGGTAGTACTGCTCGCCGATGCCAAAATCCGAGGGCGAAACCCCGCTGCCCCAATTGCCATCCGCAAAGCCAAAATGGTTCGGATCATCGGTCATGACGAAACGATTGGGGTCTTGCCCGCTGGCTACGACCGGAACGTTTATGTGCAGCATGCCGTCTTTGTCAGTAGTGCCCTGGCCGATCACATTGAATTTGCTATCGTAGATCTTGAGCGGCACACCCGCGCTGGGCGCTCCGCTGGTCAGATCCGTCAACCAAACCAATGCTTCACCCGCCGCAGTTTTTAAAGTGACGTTATCGGTGGTCACCATCAACAGTCGGAAATCCAGGAATGTTGATTTCTGACCCGAAGCGACCGGGCTGGCATTCATGCCCAGGAAATAAAAACCGGGGTTGAGCGGCTGGCCATTTTGCTGGGTCATTTTAAGCGGCAACAGCACTGGCTTATCCTTCGAACCGCTGACAACCTGCTCGTATTGCCAGACCAGGTCCGCACTTGTGCCACTGTAGTTTAGCTGCTGCTGGTAGTCTTGCAGCATGCCAAAGAACTGAGTCGTTGACAGATGATATAAAGCCGCCTGCAATCGGTTGATATTGGTGTAATTCACATAGAATTCCTGCGGACCGCCTACCCGGTAAACCGGCTGGTAAGGCATGGCCAGGCTGGCCGAAGGTGTTGCGGGCGGCGTGGTTACAGTGACGGTCTTTGTGGTTTGGATGGCGTTGCCGTAGGGGTCTTTGATGCCCGGCAGGATCTTGACGGTATAGGTGCTGGAGGCTGCCAGATTGTAGAAATACATGGTCCACAGGTTTTCGTCGTACCACTGGCTGGTGGTATTATCCAGGGCCGGGCTGAAGACGATCTTACCAGCCAGGCTGTTGAAATCAATTGGGCTATCAAACTGCACCTGGAAGACAGAGCTCGGTCCGCCCTTACCGGTTGCCAGGCCGGCTGAAGCAATCGCCGGGGGCATAACCGTCATAAAGTCCCACGACAGGCCATCCTTGAGGCTGCCCCCATCCGACGACTGAACCGTGACCGGAACCGAAAGAGTGTAAGCGGTGTTGAGCTGTAATAATTGGCTGGGTTTGAAGACGAGCTGTGTACCGTCCGAATTCCACTGGTAGGTTAATGCCACAGCCTTGCGGCTGGCACTGGACAGCAACGTTAGGCCATTTTCCACGCTGGTGGTATTCATGGGCTGGGCAAAATTGACGGTAAAGGTTGGGTTCAAGACCACACCGGGCAAGTCCTCCTCAGGGTTGACGTTATCGCCCACCTGGAAGGCGAGAATGCTGGGCGCCTGGGTCTTGAACGACCAGGAATAATCCTGGGCTAACTTTGATCCTGCCGCATCTGCCAGCCCGGCCTTAACGGTCACCTTGTAATTCACACCGCCCCTAAAAAAGCTGGTGGGGCGGAAAATGTAGACCGAAGTGTTCAACCACTGGCCCGTACCGGATATTTCCGGGTCGATGCTGATGGGATTGGGCAGCTTGGATTGGTCTTCGGCAATCACCAGCGGCACGACCGGCCGGTTGAACATGACCGTGAGCAACGCCTGATTTTGCACATCGACCGCCTGGTCGGCCGGGAAAACCTGGCTTACCTGCAAATCCGTGACCGTCGAAAAGCTAAAGCTGACCGGTGCTTGCAAGGCCAGGCCCTGCGCGCTGGCAAGCTGTGTGCTGAGAGCCAGCGTGTATGTCGATGCGCTTTTGAGGGGTTGTGCCGGTTTAAAGACCAGCGTGTGCGTATCGCTCCAGCTTAACGTCCCTGTCACCGGCTGCTGGTCGGGTCCGCTCAGCATCACAGCGCCGGCGCTGGTTTTGGGATCCATGGCCTGGTCAAAAGTCAGCGACGGGCTGCCATCCAGGGCCATTTCTTCACCGGCAGCCGGCCTGCGGTCGATCAATTGGGGCGCTACATTGGTTTTATTTGAAAGAATGCCTGCAAGTAGGGTTGGCACTGTAGTTGGAGTAGCAGCACTCAAGGTTGCGACAGCCGCAGGTGTGTTCGAGGTGGCTGGGGAAGACGGCTGTATCTCGACCGTCTGAACCGGTTGGGTAAGCCGGGGCGGGTTGGCATTACAACCGGCAACGCCGGCGACAAACAGCAAGCCAACAAGAAGAAAGAGAACGGGAACTCGAATATTTTTCATGGCCGTATATCTTCCTGATCAATATTTCGTTGAGTGGAGCGCAGCAGGCTGTACATTTTTAGTAAAAGGATAAAAAAATATTTTTGGGAATATTGATAAACAACCCAATAATGAATTACGTTAAACAAAAGGCCTGACCCTACTCATAAGACGTTGATTCAGGCCGGTTTGTTCCAGTTTAACATAAGAATGGGCTTTACTACAATTGCACCCTTCCGTTGTCACATTTTCTAGCGAAAATGGTACGAAACCTTGTTGTCTTCGCCAGGCGGGGGGTCAATGATCAAAATTTGCCAATGAATTAATAGATTACTTAAAAATTTCTTCCCAACGATTGCGTACCCGCCGGTAGGTCTCAGCCAGCTCTTCAGGCAAAACTCGCGTTTCCGCCGTGGTAGACATAAAGTTCGTGTCGCCCATCCAGCGCGGTACAACGTGGAAGTGCATGTGGTCGGCCACACCCGCACCTGCCGCCGACCCGATATTTGCGCCTACATTAAAACCTTCCGGACCGTAAACATCGCGTAATACCTTCAGTGAACTGTTCATCAACTCCATGATCTCGCTGCGTGTCCTTTGATCAACTGTCTCAAAAGAAGCCTGGTGAGCATTGGAAACCACCATTAAGTGACCACTGGTGTAAGGGAAACGATTTAATATGACGAAAGCCTGCTTGCCGCGATGAACAACCAGGTTCTGCGGTCCATCCTCTTGTTCCAGGGCTGTGCAAAAAATGCATTTGGCCAGGTGTTCATGATGCATGATATAATCCATTCGCCAGGGAGACCAAAGAAAATCCATTGATATACCGCCTATGCCCCAGCTTTCGAAAATCTAAAGGTATTAGGGGTTTTTGGGGAAATAGTGTGCCGGATAAAATTCGCAAGGCCCATGCAAGCCTTAATGATGGTAATTTTAACAGAAAAACCATTAAAAGGGCAAGCCAATTTGCAATTCAGGGGTTTAGATAAGATTTTTCTTAGAAATTAATGGATTTGCTTGCAGATTTATGATCGACGTGCTATAATACTTTCACTCCCGTTTGGATAATATTCTATTTTTTCTATTTTATTGGCTTCACCAACAAGGGAGAAGCCTTCTCAATCCCTCAAAAACCTATAAATTCACATCAAATCATCAACTGCGAATGCAGGAAGGGGCGAAATGATTTGACGTCGAAGGTAAGATAAATTCTCGGATCAAATCCCATGAAAATACTTGAACTTGAAAATGCACCCCTGGCATCGCTGCGACAAGTGGCCAAGGATCTGAATATCCCCAACGCAGCCCGTCTTAAAAAAGAGAACCTGCTCATCCGTATCCGCCAGACTGAGGCGGAACGCGAAGGGCTGGAAGTGCGTGGCGGCGTCCTCGAAATCATGAATGAGGGCGTCGGTTTCTTGCGCACGAATTATCAGGTTGGGCAGGAAGATGTCTACGTCTCACAAGCCCAGCTCAGAAGGTATGACCTGCGCAGCGGAGATCTGGTCATCGGCCATGTACGCCCGCCGCGTGAATCTGAGCGCCACTACGGCTTGCTCAAAGTCGAATCAATCAACGGCCTTTCTGCTGATGAAGCGCGTACCCGCCCAACCTTTGAAACCCTCACACCTATTTTCCCTGAAAAACGCTTCGATCTGGAAACTGACCGCTCGATCCTCTCCACCCGTCTGATCAATTTGATTGCTCCGATCGGGCGCGGCCAACGCGGCATGATTGTTTCCCCACCCAAAGCCGGCAAAACGACCATTCTCAAGCAGATTGCCAATTCTATCTCGACCCAATATCCCGATGTGCACCTGATTATTGCTCTGATCGGCGAACGCCCGGAAGAGGTCACCGATATGGACCGCTCGGTGGAAGCTGAAGTGGTAGCCTCAACTTTCGATGAACCGGTTACATCCCATGTACGCACCGCCGAGATTACCCTGGAAAGGGCTAAACGGCTGGTTGAGATCGGGCGAGATGTGGTCATCCTGATGGACTCATTGACCCGCCTGGCACGCGCCTACAACCTGGTGGTTAATCCATCCGGACGCACGTTATCCGGTGGTATGGACCCCTCCGCCCTATACCCACCCAAGCGCTTTTTTGGCGCAGCCCGTAACCTGGAAGAAGGCGGCTCGTTGACTATTATCGCCACTGCCCTGGTGGATACTGGCTCTCGCCTGGATGATGTGGTCTATGAAGAGTTTAAAGGGACCGGTAACATGGAGTTGCACCTGTCACGTCGTTTACAGGAACGGCGTATCTTCCCCGCCATCGACATCGAGCGTTCCTCTACCCGGAGGGAAGAACTGCTGCTCGGCCCGGATATCCTGCAGCGCGTCTGGCTGATGCGCCGCATGTACCTGCAAATGATTGGCACACCGCCCCAGGGCGCTGGTATGGACCCATCTGTTGGAACCGAAGCGATTTTACAAAGAATTACCAGAACAAAAAATAACCAAGAATTCCTGGAGAATCTAACGGAGGATATGTGAGTGTTAAACCCGATGGCGGGGACACTCCGGCTCTGAAGGGTTCAAAACCTACATCCCGGAACTGGCTTACAAATTTATCGTGGGTCATCGCCTTCTTAATGGTGGCCTTATTGGCATTCCTGTTGCTGCGCCGGTATACGCCAGTGTTCTCAGCGCCCGCCATAAGCCAAAGCCCTGCACAGGCCCTTAGCAACCCTGGCGCTTCCGCCAGTGACAGCCAGACAGTTTCTCTACCAGAATTATCGAGCACCCCGGCCGATCCAGCAGTCGTACGTCTGGCCGATAACCACACGATCATCCCGGATCGCCC
>DATFYI010000128.1:0-3946 GCA_035315125.1 Anaerolineaceae bacterium
CAGTGGACGGTGAAGGATTCGAACCTCCGAAGGCGTGTCGCCAACTGATTTACAGTCAGTCCCCGTTGGCCACTTGGGTAACCGTCCGTCTTCGAGCTGTTGCCAGCTCGCAAGTGAGTTTATCTTTGGTTTCGATGTTCGATCAATCTCACTCGCCAGCCAGCAACCTGAGCCGACGACGGGAATCGAACCCGTAACCTACCACTTACAAGGCGGTTGCTCTGCCGATTGAGCTACGTCGGCGCATGAATTATTAATCTGCAGGTAACGCGGGCCAAATTATACCAAAGCCCTTTCAAAGAGGCAAGGTTTGGAAAACCCTCCACTTCGTGCAGCGGGTGTGGAGTCTAACAAAGAATGGCAGAACCGTCAAGGAAAATGGTTGGTTTCTCGGAAAATGCCCAATTGCCGTTATTGACGTATTGATATTCCACATCTACAATCTTCCCTATCCTATGGAGATCATTTTTTTCTTGTGTAGCTTGCGGATCGGTTTTTCCATCGCCGCGCCGGTTAAGCCGATCGGCATCCTGTGCATCCGGTGCTTTTAATAGAAGGCCGTTTAATTGGCTTAATTACCGGATTGGGAGCAGCCAGCGCCGATGGCGTATAAGGCTGTATCAGCGGGTTAGGAATATCCCTGGATCCGGTTTATTTCGATCAAATCAATTGGTTCCGGTAGGCGAGCGGTTTGTTTTTACCTTACTCCGACTCCAGCAGATTCCAGACTAATGATAGCGTTAGATTATGGAACACAGTACTGTTTGATGTCGGTGTTAGGATGGCGGGCGGAATTACGAGCTGGGTAGCACCGCAGGTAACCGGCTTTGGGTCTAAGATGGTCAAAACGAAACTGATTGACCCATTGCCAATAACAATGGTTATCCAATTTTATCATCGCTTGCTACTTGTACCCAGCAGCGACCCCATTAAACCGCGTACAAGGTCACGCTCGATCTGTTTACCCACTGTGCTGTTGGCCACCTTAAAAACCTGATCTATGGCCGTTGGTTCTGGCTTCGCACTCTTGCGACTGCCGGAAGCAGCCGGCTTTGCCGCTCCGCCAGTTTGCGCCGGTTTGCTGGGCGTTACATTAGCCTGGCTCGCCCGTGCCTGAAGCTTTTCATAAGCCGACTCACGATCGATGGCGGTTTCGTAGCGGCCGTAAACCGGCGAACTCTTGATAATCTGTTGGCGTACATCGGGTGTCACTGGGCCAATCTGGCTGGTCGGCGGCAGCATAAAAGCACGCTGAACTATTCCTGGCATGGCTTTCTCATCCAGCAAAGAAACCAGGGCTTCACCCATACCGAGTTCAGTAATAACCTGGGCGACATCCAGCTTGGGATTAGTTCGGAAAGTTTGCGCGGCGGATTTGACTGCCTTTTGATCTTGGGGTGTAAAGGCCCGCAGTGCATGTTGGATGCGGTTACTCAACTGCCCCAAAACCATTTGCGGTATGTCGAGCGGATTCTGGCTAATGAAGTAAACGCCCACGCCCTTTGAACGGATCAGGCGCACCACCTGTTCAATTTTCTCCAGAAGTGCTTTGGGGGCATCATTGAACAGTAAATGGGCCTCGTCAAAGAAGAATACCATCTTAGGCTTTTCCGGATCGCCTATTTCAGGCAAATGCTCGTAAAGCTCTGAAAGCATCCAGAGCAGAAAGGTTGCATAGGTTTTGGGTGTAAGCATCAACTTGTCGGCCGCCAGAATATTGATCACGCCGCGGCCTTGGGAATCTGTCCGGATCATATCGTCCAAATTCAGTGCGGGTTCTCCAAAGAACTTATCACCACCTTGTTGTTCCAAAGTCATCAGACTGCGTTGAATGGCCCCGATGCTTGCCGAAGAAATATTGCCATAGCGATTTTGGAACTGTGCGGCGTTTTCACCGACATATTGCAACATTGCTTGCAAGTCTTTCAAATCTAGCAGCAAAAGTCCATTATCGTCTGCGATTTTGAACACCAAACTTAATACAGCACCCTGCGTATCATTCAGATCGAACAAACGTCCTAAAAGCAATGGGCCCATTTCAGAAACTGTCGCACGGATAGGGTGACCTTGCTCGCCAAACACATCCCAATAGACAACTGGATAGCCCTGAAATGAGAAATTCTGAAGTTTTAATAGCTGTACGCGTTCTGAAACTTTAGGATTTTCCTTACCAGGTTGGCTGATTCCAGAAAGGTCACCTTTTACATCAGCCATAAAAATAGAAACTCCGGTACGGCTGAGACCTTCAGCTATTACTTGCAGACTGATTGTCTTGCCGGTACCGGTAGCTCCTGCAACCAACCCATGACGGTTGGTCATCTGGGGGAGCAGATAGAGATCGGTTTCACCTTTTGCGATGAGAATCGGATTAGACATTTGGCCTCCTGATAGTTAAAAAAACGAGGTAACGCCTTAAATATAGAAAGAGATTGTAACATGAGCCAGTATGATTGTCGATCAATGACATCAATAATAACATACACGACCCAAATCTGCCGATATAGCAATGCTCTCCAAATCCATTCTATCACCTTCCTGAGTTGCGGAAAACCCTGTTAAGAGTTTGGCGCTCATCGGTTTTCAAGGAAGTAAATTGAGTTATCTCTTTGCTTTTTGCCATGATAAGCCTATCCTGGTTCTGGTTTCGCCAACAATAATTTCACAACTCTACTATTCAATTGAGTAAAGTGGGAGTTATGCAATATTCCCAAAAACGTCGGGGTTTGTAAACGTTACCCAAAAATTGTATCAGTGGCAGATAAAGTTTTACGATATCCTACACAGATGGTGGTTAAAAAGCCCTCAATTGCGTATAGGATAGATACGGTTATTCACTTGGATAGAAATACCTGGTGAAAGTACGTCGTAAATTTGATGCCAAACCCGATCAGGCTTTGTTTTTGATATGCCAGGCATGAGTAGCTGCCTTAAGAATAACCGTGCATATTGAAGTCCTAAGATTGAATTCCTATGGGCATTGTATATAATAATTATAATGATCGGGATCTTAAGAATTATACACAATAAATTTGGGAATTTACGTTTGGATCTTATCAGTTTTCAATAAGTTGAATTGAGCGACCGCATTGCGCTTTGCCAGGGTGAACCTATGATTCCTTTATCAGATGCTGACCGTAGGCCGGTGAACTTCCCGGCGATAACTTTGCTTATTATCGTGGTAAACTTTCTCGTTTTCTTTCTAGAATTAGCGGGGGGTGATACCTTTATCTCCCATTGGTCGATGGTCCCGGCGCAAATCACCGCTGGAAAAGATTGGATAACCCTTCTGACTGCTATGTTTCTTCATGAGGGTTGGGAACATATCCTCGGCAATATGGTGTTTCTTTGGGCGTTTGGGCCCGAAGTTGAAGATACTATGGGGCCGGTTAAGTATCTTGCCTTCTATCTCCTGGGTGGTTTGATTGCCAATCTTGCGCAGATCGCTATTATACCTAACTCGACAGACCTCAATCTAGGAGCCAGCGGGGCAATTGCAGCTGTTATGGGCGCTTTCATCCTCGCCTTCCCGCGAGATCGAATTAAAACATTGCTGATCATCGGGATTTTTGGGAGGGTCACCATGATTCCATCCCTGCTGTTGATCGGCTTTTGGTTTTTGCTCCAGGTCTTCAGCCAGATCGGATCCATTGCCTCGGTTCAAAGCGGAGGTGTGGCCTACATGGCTCATATTGGCGGGTTTATTTACGGCGCGATCCTGGGGCGATTGTTTGAATCCCCCACCGCGCGTGGAAACCAACAAACACTTGGATAAGCTCCATCAAGGAGAAGAAAATGGACTCGAATCATTTTTGGGTGAAACCCGGTTCAAAGGTTAATCTGAAAGATATTGATACCAGCGGAAAAAAGTATTTCAATGATGATAAAGAATCCGGTCAAAAAGAAATGATGAAGTATAAGGAAGATATTGCCAGGATTCAAGAAATAT
>DATFYI010000129.1:0-9609 GCA_035315125.1 Anaerolineaceae bacterium
TGTTTTCCTCAGATGATTTGGATTTGTGAAAATGGCGAAAATTCGCCTGATAAGCACGAATGGCTAAGTATAACCTGTTTCCAGTTTGTCTGGAATAAACTTCAATACACCGAAAATAATCTAATCCAGGAAGGCAAGAGATTAATCACGAATAAAACGAAATAACGAAGACTCCTTCAAGCACCAACAGAACTGGCACCCATACGGGTGCACCAGGGGTGTGTAAATATGCACCTGGAGGGTGCAACGAATAAACGCTTGAATAGCATGGCTATTTGGCAATGCCTAATCCATTTCGGCTGGTTGGATAGTTTTAACGGGTGCACTCAACTGGCCATCTACGCCGGCTTTCTGGCAAACTGCCTCCATAAATGCCAGGAACAACGGATGTGGGCGGTTGGGACGGGAGAGGAACTCGGGGTGGAATTGCGTGCCCAGCATAAAGGGGTGGTCGGCCAACTCGGCGATTTCCACCAAACGCCCATCCGGTGATATGCCTGAATAGCGCATGCCATGCTCGGCCAGAACTTCGCGGTAGTCGTTGTTGAATTCGAAGCGATGGCGGTGGCGTTCTTCAACCAGCTCCACCCCGTAAGCGCGCCCCGCAATCGTTCCCGGCTGAAGCTGGCAAGGATATAAGCCCAGCCGCATGGTGCCGCCCAGGTCGGTAATCTGGTTTTGTTCGGGCATCAAATCAATGACCGGGTGGGTGGTGCTACGATCGAACTCGGTCGAGTTAACATCTTCATCGTTGAAAACCTGGCGTGCGAATTCGACCACCATCAATTGCATACCCAGGCACAACCCCAGGTAGGGAGTTTTGGTAGTGCGCGCTAACCTGGCGGCCTGGATCTTGCCTTCGATGCCCCGGCTGCCAAAACCGCCCGGCACCACGATCCCTTGAGCACTTTTGAGGATATCCAGGTTTTTACCTTTTTCCAGCTCGGCCGAATGGATCCAGAACAGTTCTACCTCAACCCCCAGTCTGAGGGCGGCATGTTTCAAGGCTTCGTGAACGCTGATGTAGGCATCGTGCAGCTCGACATATTTACCGACCAGGGCGATTTTAACCTTTGGTTTTGGCCGGCGCACTTCTTCAACCAGGTGTTTCCATTCGCTCCAGTCCGGCTGAAGGCGGGCAGGCGCGCCCATACGCTGCAGGATATAATCCGCTACCCCGGCCCGTTCAATGAGCAGCGGCACTTCATATAAAACCGGCGTGGTCACCATCGGCACAACCGCTCGTTTTTCCACATCGCAGAATAGCGCAATTTTCTCACGCAGGCTGTCTTCGACCGGATTGTCCGAACGGGCCACGATCATATCGGGTGTAATTCCAATGGAACGCAACTCGCGTACCGAGTGCTGAGTTGGTTTGGTTTTTAACTCGGCGGTCGCGCCAATATACGGCAGCCAGGTGACGTGAATATAAAGGGTATTTTCACGGCCCATGTCTGTGCGCAGCTGGCGCACGGCTTCCAGGAAGGGCAGGCTCTCAATATCGCCGACCGTACCGCCAATTTCAACCAGTACGAATTCTGCCCCGGTCGATTTGGCAACCATGCCAATGCGGCGTTTAATCTCATTGGTGATGTGAGGGATAACCTGGATGGTGCCGCCCAGATAGTCGCCGCGCCGTTCTTTACCGATTACTTCGGCATAAACCTGTCCGGTAGTGACGTTGCATACCCGGTTCAGGCGGATATCGATAAAGCGCTCATAATGTCCCAGATCCAGGTCGGTTTCGGCCCCGTCATCCAGCACGTAGACCTCGCCGTGTTGGTAGGGGCTCATGGTGCCCGGGTCCACATTGATATAGGGGTCCAATTTTTGAACGGCTACCTTGTAACCGCGCTCTTTAAGCAGAAGTCCAATCGCGGCGGCAGTGACGCCCTTGCCTACTGAACTGACTACTCCACCCGTAAAGAAAATATACTTGGTTGCCATCCCAGCCTCCTATTTTATATAAATAAACTGCTTATGGTTTGATTTGTTGTAAATAACCTCGGGCTGATAAAAGAAGTGGGGAGGGCCGAAGAGCGGCGCCTCCCCACCTTGAATGGTTGCGGTTGGGTTCTGATGGAAAGATCAATTCCTTTTCGCAATTTAGATCTATGAAGTGTGGGCCTTGTTTTCAAGTGTGCGAGCCAGGATATCTTCCTGTTCGTGAGAAACAGTGTGGGTTTTCCGATTTTTGTCTTCCTGTACTACTTTTTTGGTCTTGGCGCGTTCCATTGCTTCGCGTAAAGCCATTTCCATAGCGGTCGGCTCAGCTTCGCTGGGGGTGCTGGATTGGCCAAGGTTCAACAGTAGCTCGCTGTCGGTGGCGTTTCGCTCTCTGTTCTCACGCGGGGCTTTCTTGCGGCGAGCAGGTTTTTCCTTCGGTTGGGGGAGTTCCATTGTGCGGGTGATTCTGGCAGGTTCTTCGACTTTAACCGGCTCAGGCAAGAGAGCTTTCATGCTCAGCTTGATCTGCTTCTTGCGGCGGTTAACTTCAAGTACCTCTGCTTCAATCTCGTCATCCTCTTTGACGACATCCGATGGAGCACGGACATAGCCATGGGCCATTTCGCTGATATGGACCAGGCCGGGACGTTCGGCGCCAATCTCGACGAATGCACCGAATTTTTCAAGCCGGACAACTTTGCCTTTTACAACCATGCCTTTTTTGAGCTCACGCCATTCCAGATCCAGGGGCTTGATCATGGTTAATTCGATTCGGCCCTCTTTAACCTTGCGCACCCAGACTTCGATTTCCTGTCCAACTTGCAGGATATCCCCGACACCCTTGATGGGTTCTTCGGTGCTGGTCGGTAGAAGCTGTGAAATATGAATGACAGCCGGCTGACCGATATCTATCACCGCACCTGCCAGGGATATTTTCACCACCTTACCAATAAAATGCATTTTCGGTTTTACTTCGGTTGCGCGTTCTGCATCCGTTACAGCGCTTTGATCCATAAATTACTCTCCCAACATACGTAAATATTCAGCGACACAAAATTATACACCCCGTGTGGGAAACTGTCAATTAAAACGTTGTCTAACAACCCCTGAGATTATGGGAACCAGTAGTTATTTTATCAGATCTTTAGCCGTTGCCTTCACCTAAAGTAACCTGGATTTTAAGGGTTTGTGAACCGCGCGCTATCGTCAGAGTAACTTTGTCGCCTGGCGAGAAATTATAAAGGGTATTGACATAAGGGTGCGAGTCATCCAGGGGCGTATTGTTGATAGCGGTGATGATATCGCCTTCTTTGATACCGGCTGTGTCGGCCGGGCTGTTGGGCTGCACTTGAGATACATAGACCCCATAGTCCACCGGCAGGTTATAGAACAAAGCAATCTGTTGGGAGATGGGCTGCCAGCTGATCCCCAGGAATGGACGGGAGATGTGCCCTTTGGCGATAATCTGGTTGGCAACCGCCCGGACGGTATCCGAAGGGATGGCAAAACCCAGTCCTTCGATCACATTGCCGCCGCTACCGGTGCGCAGGATGAGCGTGTTAATCCCAACCACTTCGCCGGCCAGATTAACCAGCGGCCCACCCGAATTGCCCTGGTTAATGGCGGCATCAGTCTGGATCATATTTTGCATAAAATAGCCGTTGCCGGTGTCGAGCGTGCGCCCAGTGGCGCTGACCACTCCAGCAGTAACGGTGTTTTTAAAGTCGTCCAGCGGAGAACCGATGGCAATGACCGTCTCGCCTGGTTTTAGCAGATCTGAATTGCCCAGGCTGGCGACCGCTGGCATTTTGCCCTGGGCTTTCAAAACTGCCAGGTCAGAAAACTGGTCGCTGCCCAAGACGGTTACCGGCAGTACTTGCCCGTTAGCCAGGGTGGCAGTCACCTGGTCAGTGCCTTCGATCACATGATTGTTGGTCAGGATAAGACCGTCTTGAGAAATGATCAGCCCGCTACCCGAAACGGTTTCGCCGTTAAAGGGGGTATTGGCGGTCTTTCCGGTAATAGTAACTACTGCCGGTCCAACTTTTTCGACAGCCTGGGTAATGGAAGTGGACACTTCGGTGTTATCGACCTTCAGCAGAGCGCTGGGAGATTGGATCGCTACTGTAGCAACCGGCGCTGGTTGGATAGTCTCGGGCGGAACAGAAATTGTGCTGGGCGCTTGAGTGTGGCTTTGCATGTAATTATAAACAACGTATCCCCCGGCCGCGGCGCCGGCTAAACCGGCCCCAACCGCCACGACAATCATAAAAAGAACATAAATAACTCGTCTGGTACTCATGCAATCCTCGTAAAAATTCCTACCCATACTACCCGCATTTTTTCCGGTCGATTTCTATTCCAGAAGGCGGGGTGATTTTTGAATGGATCATGGAGCTTGGCTTAATAATTGAACGGCTTTATCCAACTGTGGGTCGCGCCCGGCATTAATATCATCCTGCGTTATTTTAACTTCTACATCCGGTTTTAAGCCGATTTTGTCGATCAGCCGCTGGTTGGGCGTGAGCCAGTGAGCGGTGGTTACTCGGATGGCTCCTTCATTATTACTCAATGCGACCCAGCTTTGCACCGAGCCTTTACCATAAGTAGTTACACCGACCAGTTGCCCGCGTTTGTAATCCTGGATGGCGCCGGCCGTGATTTCTGATGCGGAAGCGGTGCCTTCGTTGACCAGTACAATCAGCGGAATGCTGGTGGCTATTCCACCGGACCTGGTTGTAAGAGTCTGGCGACTGCCATTTCCGTATTGCTCGTATACCACCACTTTATCCGCCGGAATGAATTGGGAGACTACATCCACGGCGGTATTAAGGTATCCGCCGCCATTATTGCGTAGATCCAGGATCATACCGGTAGGTTTCTGTACCACTAGATTCTGCAAGGTGGTTTTAAGCTCAGCGAGCGTATTATCTCCAAAGGTATAAATATGCACGTAAGCGATCGAGTTGTCCAACAGCTTGCCGTCCACACTGGGCAGCAGTATCTTGGCCCGCAGAATGGTGATATCGAAAGGCTTATCCAGCCCGCTTCTCTGGATGGTCAGCGTGACGGGTGTGCCGGCCGGCCCCAGAACTTTCTGAAGCACTACATTGCCGTCCAGCCCGTTTACATCCTTGCCATCCACCGCCACAATCAGGTCGCCAGACTTTAGGCCGGCTTTTTCGGCAGGTGAGCCAGGCATGGGCGCAATAATTTTCAGATAATTACCGCTGCTATCCACGTAGGCGCCGATGCCTTCATA
This sequence comes from Anaerolineaceae bacterium, assembly GCA_035315125.1. Classification (GTDB taxonomy): domain Bacteria; phylum Chloroflexota; class Anaerolineae; order Anaerolineales; family Anaerolineaceae; genus DATFYI01. The sequence goes on from DATFYI010000129.1 coordinate 5,210, forward strand.
ATCGCCCTGCAGAGTGGCATTGGCTTGCTGGTTCTGCTCGGGGTCCATATAAGAAGTGTGTGGGTCACTCAGCGAATCCAGCATGCCGCGCAATGCGCCGCGCAGCAGGGTTTCATCGTTGACCGGTTGGTCGACATATTGTTCGTGGACGAAAGTCCAGGTATACCAGAAAGGTTGAAAGAGCACCGATAGGTTTGTGGTCGAGGAGTCGCCCGTTTTATTGGAAGAGGAAAGGAATGGAATGTTAAAGGGTAGACTCAGGCCAGGCATGCCAGGCATGATTGGCCTGCTCCAACCCACAATCAGCCCAGCCATGAAAGCACATAGCAGCAAGAGGATAGCCGCGACGATCGTCAGGAAAGTTTGCAAAGATTTGGATGACATGGGATGCGCTCCTTAAACAGATTTTATCCTGACTGCTCTTCTCCGGGCGGATTCCCCCGGAGAACGGAGCCTGAGAATTACAGATTAATGACCTGGCCTAATTCGCTCAAGTGCTGGATAGCGGCATGGTATTGATCGGATGGCTTATTACAGCCCAGGCAGACTGTGAAAAAACCAAGCTGTCGTGCGACCGCCAGGTTGCGGGGCTGGTCATCTACCAATACACAGCGAGTTGCATCTTGTTCTCCTGCGCAATGCAAGGCGATCTGGAACGCTTCAGCCATCGGTTTGCAGTAGGGGCTGATGGCGTTGATATCCACAATTTGGTCGAAGCAATCGCTGAGCTGCAGCACATCAAGAACGCGCCGGGCGTGATTGCTATCCGCGTTGGTGAATATGGCTTTGCGTTGGGGCAGTTTAAGCAGAGCAGTGCGGGTGATCAGGTCGGGTTGGATAAAATTGCTGACTGGCACATCGTGCACAAAGGCCAGGTAATCCTGGGTGTCGATGGCATAAAGCTCCTGCAGGCCGCGCATGGTTGTTCCGTAGGTTGTGAATAGCTGTTCTTGCAGGGCAGGGATTTCATCTGGTGGAATGTGGACGCGCTCGCGCATGTAGATTTCAAGGCGATGGCGAATGGCCTGCCATAATCCGCTGGTTTTGGGATAGACGGTATCATCCAAATCGATAAACACAGTAGTAAAAGTCATGGGATGAGTATACTTGAGGTATATGTTGCTCGTAAAGGAAACGCATTGCTAAAGTTGATTTGCCCATGCACGACAGGGTTTTATAATAGATAATAACTGACCTTGAGAGCCGGTTTATTGAATGGAGATATTGTGAAAAACAATTTTCGCATTTTGTTACCCATCTTGCTGATTCTGGCTTGGATGGCACCGGCTTGTAACCCGCAAGATACCAGCACACCGGTGCAATTTTCTTATACGGCTGTCCCGCTCAGGACCAACTTACCGACACTGGTTGTTACCGCCGGTATGCAGGGGTCTGGCATAACATCCAATGCTCCTTATGGTTCAACGATTCCAACTGCTGCAGCAAGCGGTTTGACACTGTTTTCGCCGGATTTTGCAAATAACGGCGTAATTCCCCCAAAATATACCTGCGACGCCAATAGCATTTCACCGGATTTTCAGTTTGGCAATATCCCAACTGGCACGCAAAGTCTGGCTCTGACGCTGGAAGATGCGGATGCACCGGGTGGTGTGTTTGTCCATTGGCTGATTTATAATATGCCCCCTTCGTTGGCGGGTCTGAGTGAAGATGTGCCCAAACATGCTGATGTCAGCGGGATTGGCAGGCAGGGATTTAACAGCACCGGTCTGGCAGGATATACCGGCCCATGCCCAACGCTTGGCAAAGCTCATCAATACGTCTTTACTTTGTATGCTCTGGACCTCAAGCCCGCCTTACCGGAAGGTTTGAAGGCGGAAACCTTGAAAGCCGCCATGCAAGGACACATCCTGGCCCAGGCTCAATGGATTGGGCTGTACCAAAAATAGTCGCCTGAGTCAAGCACAGGCCATCAAGCTTTCAATGGCCTGGCGGTCGGATATGGCTGAGACGATCTGCCCGTCTTTCATCTGGAAGATTTTATCGACATATTTGCACATGCGCAGGTCGTGTGTCACCATGATACCGGCTTTGTTCTGCTCGTGGATTAGATCTGCAAAAATTTTTACAACCTGATAAGCACGTTCGCTATCCAGACTGGCAGTCGGCTCGTCCGCCAACACCACACTGGGGTTGTGCACAACCGAACGGGCAATGGAAACACGCTGGCGCTCCCCACCAGACAACTGGCGAGGCAATACGTTAATACGGTCTTCCATACCCAGCCGAACCAGTAATTCGCGGGCGCGCTCATGGTTTTCCTTTGTATACTGCTTGTTCAGACGAAGCATAAATTCAACATTTTCCAGAACAGTCAGATAAGGGATCAAGTTATTAGCTTGAAAAGTAAAACCGATTTCTTTTCGACGGAACAGAACACGATCTTTTTCATGGATTTGTTTGAGATCATGATCGTTGATACAAATTTGACCCCCACTTGGATCTAGCAGGGCAGCCAACATGGCCAGCAAGGTTGTCTTGCCCGATCCGCTTGGTCCGACCAGACCTACAAATTCACCGGCTCGCACGCTGAAGGTCACATCGTTCACTGCCTGAACGCTGGTGCCATCCATTCGATAGATCTTGCTGACAGAATTGGCTTCAATAATATTTTCCATGGCGGTAGCCCTATGATGAAAGACCCAGGGCGATGAGCGGCTCAACCTTGATGGCCTGTCTGACGGATACCAACCCGCCAAGTGGTCCAATCAATAACAGCGATAACACCGCGGTCAGAATCGAGTTCCCACTGAACAGAATCGGGACATTGGGTGGCATACCAAGCGCCAGAATAAAAGTGATCAGGCTACCGAGTAACACGCCAAAACTGCTTACCAGCACGATTTGCAAAATAACCGAATGAGCGATGATGAGATTTGAAGCGCCAATAGCTTTTAATACACCGATCAGAGGTACTTTTTGAAGCATCTGGATCTGGAAGAAGCCGCCAATCACTAAAATACCGATTAAAAGAGTAAAAAACTGCTGGCTGTTGAGGGTTTGCTGCTGGACTGTATATCCTGGCAAAGAGAGAATCGCCGTATTGATGTCAACCACTTGAACGGAAGGTACCTCGCTTTGGATACGGGCTGCTACAGTTTGCAAGTCGGCCGGGTTGGTAAGTTTGACAGCCACAATATTGGAGGTGATCTCAACCAGAGCGCCGCCCGTGGTAGCTCCCTGCGGACGGATGGTATCCCAGGTGCGGTAGGGCAAGAAAATGGCGGGCTGAAACAAATATTGGCGTCCATCCGTCATACCAACCACCCGCAGGTTAAAAAATTTTTCTTTGGTGTCCTGGATGGTTTTTAGCGTGATCGTGTCCCCCACTTTGATGTGAGTACGGCTGGCGATAATACCGTCGATTACGACCTCGTTGGCCTGTGTGGTCAGCAATTCTCTACCTGCCAGAACCGGCGGTGAGCCAGGTGAATTGGGATCAACGCCCACCAGAGCCACATCCAGACCGGGCTGATTATTTGGCAGGATGAGAGTGGCAGTGCTAAAACCGATCGAGCCTGCAGCCGCCACTCCTTGTACATTGCGGATAGCAGGTAGTTTGGAACGGCCAATCTGACTGGTTGGGATGGAGGTATTGGTGTTCTTTTCAAAAACCAACAGCTCGGCATCCAGCTTTTCGAGAAATTGTTTGTTAGCGGTGGCCAGGCCCTGAGCCAGCGCAGCAATAAACAGCACTAGAATAGTTATAAGCGCAATAACCAGGCTGAAGAGCAAAAACCTGCCCCGGTTTCGCCAGATTTCTTTAAACGAAAGGTAAAAAGCTAACATTTGCTATACTCCAGATTAGAAAAACGTCTGCTTAAAGCATAGCAATACTGACCTGAATATGCCAGTCTGAGATATGGCAAACATTATACGAATGGTTTCTACGAAAGGCTGGGTAAGGCAAATTATTTGTGCTGCAAACTTTTTGCCAGTCTCCAGCGCCTGGCCAGACGAGATATTTCTGTGGTGTGCTGTACTCGCATCAGGTTGTTTTCGGAATCCTCAGCCGGAGTCAATTTTTTTTGGATTTCATCGAGCAACTCTTCGCTTAGACCTTCCTCACGGATGCGTTTGACCCAGGCTTGCTTTTCCTCGTCTGCTACCGGCAAATGATCGATCACCTTCATCATTTCTCGTTCTTCGACCGTGTTATGGACTGCCATTTAGGCCTCGTTATTTTATAGATTAATCTCAATAGGATATGTGTTAAGATTATAGCGCGGAAAAATAGTTATAACAAATATAAACAATATCTGGTTCCAAATTGGGGTTGTCCAAAGGGTAAGGCGGGAAATCTTTCACGTTACAACTAAAATATTTTAAATTTGATTTACGACCTTAAGGGTGATATCCTATTAATTGTAAGGAAAAGGAAA
>DATFYI010000130.1:0-9657 GCA_035315125.1 Anaerolineaceae bacterium
CTTTTTAATCAGGCCGATAATGCTATTCTGCAGGAAAGTGCAAATAACATCTCTCGCGACTTGTTAGCACTTTATGATGCTGTATTGATTGCATCATTGGAAACCCCTTCGCAAAAGGGTGCAGAAATTCCCGGTATAAATGGTCCTGTTTATGCAGTTTACGAACCTGTAGCTGGCATTCTTCTAGCTGCTGGCGGAGCTACCCGTTATGGCGACGTGAAATTGTTATTGCCATGGCGCGGAAAACCGCTGATCAGGCATGTAGCCGAAAATGCTATTCGGGCCGGTGTTTCGAAGCTCGTTGTTGTACTTGGATCGATCATTAACCCCATCCAGGAAGCCTTATCTGACCTACCGGTTGAATTTGTAATTAATGATGATTGGATTTTAGGGCAAAGTAGTTCCATAAGAAAAGGACTGGAAGCACTTCCTGATCGATATGGGGCAGCTATCTTTCTGCTGGGCGATCAACCCCAGATACCATCAAGCTTGCTGGTAAGCCTGATCGAATCACATCGTCATTCCCTGGCGCCAATCACAGCCCCGTTGGTCAATGGTAAACGCTCTAACCCGGTGATTTTTGATCGTTCTACTTTCTCCGATCTGTATAATTTGCATGGCGATACCGGCGGCCGGGCGATTTTTCCCAAGTACCAGCTTGAATGGCTAAATTGGAATGACGATCGAATCCTTTTGGATGTGGATACTCCAGAGGATTATCGACGATTGAAAGATTTCGACAATTAACTAGGGAAAATAAAATGATTCAAGGGAACTCTCAGCCAGCTTACAACAGAGTTGGGGCCGTTGTAATGGCAGCCGGGCTTTCTAAAAGGATGGGAAAGCCAAAAATGGTTTTACCCTGGGGTAAACAAACTGTCATTGAAAAAGTGGTCTCTACACTTTTATCTGCAGAAGTATCGGAAATTGTAGTTGTTACCGGCGCTATACACGATGAGATTAAATCTGCTCTGAGCAGACAACCTGCTCAGATTGTGTTTAATCCGAATTACGCCGACAACATTATGTTAAATTCATTGAGAGTAGGCCTGACCGCATTAAACCCAAATCTGGATGCTGCATTAATTGCCCTGGGAGATAATCCTCAAATAGAGCAAAGGATTGTTGAAGAAATAATCATTGAATATAAAAATCTCCAAGCCAGGATAATTGTTCCAAGCTATGCTTTACGCCGGGGACATCCGTGGCTGGTTGAAAAATCACTCTGGCAAACGCTGATCGATTGGGATAATCAACTGACACTACGCGATTTCTTAAACCAACATAGCCAGGAAATCCATTACCTCAATGTAGATACACCGAGCATTGTCATGGATCTCGATACTCCCGATGAATATGAAAGCCAAAGACCTGATATTAAATGATAAGGTAAGCTAATCTGTTGGCACTCTTTACTTTATTAGATTTTTGATGGCTGTGCTTATTAATTCTGTCTGGTGAGCAGCATCATCCGGAATGATAATATCAGGTTGAAAGCCCTTACCTTCTATAGAACCCTCTTGCAATCCTGGCACCCACCAATGAGCAGAAGTCACATGCAAACTGGATCCATCCTCTAAGGTGTAAACTAATTGAATTGTATCCTTGCCATAGGTAGGAGTCCCGATTAATAAAGCTCGTTTCTGAGCCTGTAACGCCCCTGCGACAATTTCAGCTGCACTGGCAGTATTGTGGTTAACAAAAAGGATTAATGGAATCTTAGCAAAAGGTCCGGGCTGTTCAACTTGATATGTTCTGACAGACTGGTCGCGATATTGCTGCTCCATTATGGCTCCCTTGTCCAGAAACAGGTTAGCAATATTTACACCGGCGTCTACCAATCCGCCACCATTATTCCGCAAGTCAAGAATAAAATAGGACGCTCCCCTTGATTGAAGATCTTTTACGGCTTTTGTAATTTCATCCGGTGTAGTAGCTGCAATTAAATTAACTTGCAAAATCCCAACCCTGGCATCTTCCGAGGCAAGATTCCAGGTTACAGAAGGCAAGGCAATTTCTTCCCGAATAACAGAAACCTGAATGGGTATGAAATTCGGAGATCTGGCAATTGTCAAGGTAACTTTGCCCCCGACCGGACCACGGATTGCAGCCTGGACCGTGTCTAACGGTATATTACCTTGAATATTAAGATCGCCTACGGCAATCAAACGATCTCCATCTTCGACTCCGGCTTTTGCAGCCGGTGAATCAGGCACTGGATAAATCAAATAATAGCTAGAATCACTGGATAGTTCTAAGCGGGCTCCAATACCGCCATATTTACCTGCCAGTTGATTCGATTGCAAAGTATGCTGCGGAGGATCAAGGAAAACTGTGTATGGATCATTGTAAACTTGCAGCATTCCGCGAATCATGCCATATTGCATGGCATTACCGGATGGCAATGTCTTTAAACCATGCTGTTCAAGCAAGGATAAGGCTTCACTTACCAGTGAAAATGGATCCTTATCAATACCGATGATACGTGCGCTGAGAGTGCCGGCCAGAAATGCTGCTGCGACCAAAATAATTTCCAGAAATGCAAACAGCACCAGGCTCTTTTTTTCTTTTATTGATAACATCCAGCTACCCTAGAAAACAATTAGAGATTAATCAGGTTCAATATTTGTTTGGTCATCTTCTGGCAATTCTGTCTCAGAAACATCTTCCTTGTTATATTTGCCTTGTTCCATTGCATCTAAAATGGTATTGGCTTCTTCAAATTTTTCGGCCGGCACCATGACCTGGACTTCGCCTAAAGTACCCAGGGTCAGTCCCAAAACTGTGCCCGCGCTTTCGTGGGATAACAGGCTTGGTATCCCAAGAGACTCAAGGAATGACCGGATCATTTCCGCATCAAGCATGCCATTTGCCGTATAAACTGAGACGTATTGGGTTGACATTTTATTGGATCACTCTTTTTTGATCGCACGATCAGATATAACCGCTTTAACCAATACCATCATTTTATCCAAATGGAGCAGATAATTATTGTAAAGATCCAATTCTCTTTTTGTCACTGGATTTAGAGGATTTTCCAACTCGCCTTTAAGCTTATCAATCTGTTCTCTATGGGTGTAATCTTCTGCATCAACGGCTCCCTGTAATACATTAATTACCGTTTGTGTTATGTATTGATCATATTCGAATAATAGATCATAGAATGGTTGTAATAAGCGATCCTTTGGCGGATCGGGCAATGATGCTGTTTTTTGGGCAATGACTGCCTTTCTCAAACGAGCAATGGGTGTTTCAGCTGTTTCTGGCATAATATTCCTTTCAATATGATCTAATTGGCAAACGTGCAATTATACTGGCGATTGATTTCTCGAAACCGTGGTCGGATGGGTAGGTGCCTTCGCGATAAGCCAGGATATCCCAATCCTGGAATGCATTTGCCAGTTCCCCCTCAGCTAATAGAAATTCTGGCGAAATGTCTGGGCGATCTATTCTCATTTGTTGAGTCAACGTTTCAATTACAATGCATCCGCCAGGCTTAAGGATTCTTTGAAATTGCGACCACAAATCTCGCTGAAGGTAATAGAAATTTAAGATGACGTTAAAGTAATGATCCGGAAGAAAAAAGTGGGTCATATCCGCGATGACGGCCTTCAAGGCTGGGAATGCACCTTTTGCAAGATAAACCGCTTCACACGATATATCAACACCGTAAACATCAAAGCCGCGCCGTAGTAATTCTCCGGCATTATTACCAGCTCCCATGGCAATATCCAGAGCCCGGCCGTTTTCGGGTAATAGGTCTATATTTTGTAGAAGGAATGATCGTGGAGAGGAGTGCCATTTTTCGGGGGCCTCTTTATAACGATTATTCCAACGTACTGCATCCTCAGACGGCATAAATTAATTTTATCATGTTTATCCGATTATTCTTCCAATACGGTTATTTAGACAATTTCTTGTTTAGCCGCAATAACCGCCTTTCAAATTCGAGTAGTGTCCTTTGTCGATCCGAAAATCTATCATTATTTTCGACTAAATCTAAACCAACTTTGGCCCAATGCAGAGCTTCAGGGATTTCTCTCTTTTGGTGTTCATAATATTTGGCTAATTCAATACAAGCGCTTACTTGCTCATGCTCAACAGCTTTTTCCCATAAGCGAACAGCCGCTCCCCAATCTCCCTGGCGCCGGTAAAGCGAAGCAAAGCGCTGCAATGTCTGGATAAAAAATGGTTCCGGCATTCCTTGAGTGAGGCTATGTTCATAATAAGTAACCGCCGACTCATAATAACCCAACTCTTCGTATAATCGTGCTATAGCGACCATATCCAAACTATCGATATCGTTATTCAATGGATTGTTGAGCAAATTTGCGACATGAATGAATAATCCCGCCAGCGACAAAATATCCATCGAATTATGATAGAACACGCCAGCCAATGGACGGGCGTCGCCTGTATTGAGATAATCAAAATAGATCTGGGGCACCAACCAACCGGGCACTTCTTCTTGTGCTCGGGTAACTTCTAAAATAGCAATTTCAAGATCTCCTAATGCCCGGCTTGGCAAACGATTGCGCCATATTCTGCGTGCCATTGGCAGCATATCGACATGCTCGATCTCTGAAAACGGAGATGGGATCCCGTTTAGAATATGTCGGGTTTTTAATAACGGTATATCAAATGATTTTCCATTGAAAGTAACAACAGCCTCAAACGGAGCAATTATTCTTGCAAGGGCAGCCAGCAATGCAGGCTCCTGCCCAGGTTCTCGCAAAAAAAGCTGCATAAGGCGGAAACCTTGCTCAGACTGGAACCCCAATCCAATTAAAAATGCAAAAGTCCCGGTTCCGCCCGCTAAGCCGCTGGTTTCAGTATCTAAAAATAAGATTTTCTGTGGATCAATTTGTGGCAATCGAGCAGTTCTTCCCCATTGTGCTATCATTGACAGGTCAGGTTTTTGGCAAAGGTTACACAGACCGTGGGAATAATCCTGCGGAAAGTCGTTAATTACCACGAAAGTGCTTCCTAGCTGTGTGATTTCCTCGATACCCTGAAGTACTTCTTCAATTGAGTAACCAGATTTAATCTGTTTGGAAGCTGGTTGAAGGTGGTCTGTTCCGAGATGAACACCAAGAGATTTGAGTTTATCAGAAAAAGATTCCATATAAGAGTTTGAAAATCCTCAAAGCGAACCATTATCCTTTTTGCTTGAGTTAATCAAGATTGATAAGAGTGCCAGGGTTTCTTTCTTACCCCCAGCACCGTTTTCGCCAGCTGGTCCAACGCAAGAAGGACATCCTTCCAGACACTCACAATCTTTTACCAACTCATAGGAGCTTAGCAGCAGCTCGTCCTCAATATTGTATAACTGTTCGCTCAAACCAATTCCGGCAGGTATTAAATCGTACATCACAATTGTAGGCATTCCATCACCCAGCGCTGACTGGGGATCGACTGCTGAGCCGAGATCGCCAGTATCGCACATCAAGAACAAAGGCGCCAAATGATGAATTACATATCCGAGTCCCGCCAATCCGGATCTCATCTTTATGACAGCTTCAGCTCTCTGATGACAGGCCGGGCAAAGTGTAATCAAATTATCCAATTGGTTCGCCTGAATATAAGAAGGAAATGACCTGAAAGGTATTTTATGGTGTACGTGGTGTGCCTGACCATTTTCTGGAGCTCCACAGTTCTGGCAGATAAACCGGTCGCGCCGTCTCGCTAGATTTTTCTGGGCCACCCAATTCGGGCCATAATTGTTTGGATCGTTCTTCCAGAGACCCAGGTTTCGAAGCTTATCTACGGTACTATCAGCCAGGGATAGCCAGAAAGCGGTTGTTTGCAATTGAGTTGGAGGTAAATCCAGTGGATAGTCCCCCAATTTTTCATGGGTGAACCATCTGATTTTTCGATATCCAGTCACCGTTGCAGTAACCTGAATTTCGCCATAATAAATATTGTAAAATTCTGAGCCTTGATTTCGAATGATCGATAATTTTTTAATGTCAACCTTGGTATGCGGTTCAGTATAATAATCTTCGCTCGTTATCGATAGTTGGGCGCGGTGGTTTTCCAGATCGAGCTCATCAACCCGAAAAGTCTGACCTTCATGTAAATAAATCGCGTCTGGATGAACCATCCAGTGTGAACTGGCTTGATCAATTTCCCCGATTGTAGTTAATCGATCCTGATCAGTAGTCTGCAGCAATATTTTATCTCCACCGGCAGAGCGCAGAGATAGACCATTTGCCGGATATTTATCAGCCGTCCAAAAATAACGACCGGCTGAAATATGCAATTCACCACTTTCTTCTAGAAATTGAAGCATTGATTGAAGTAAGTCAACAGGCACGTTACCAAAGCCCTCTCCAATCTGGAAAGGTAGCTCGAAGGCGGCGCAGCGAATATGTGATAGAAAAATCAGTAAATTATCTGGGTTGATTAAGGCCTTTTCTGGAGACCGTTCGAGCAGGTATTCTGGATGCTTCATCAAGAATTGGTCTAAAGGACCGGAAGAAGCGACCATCACTGCAAGGGAAGCTCCAGAGCGCCGGCCCGCTCTACCTGCTTGCTGTCGAACCGCTGCGATTGTTCCAGGATAACCGACCAATATGGAAGCATCCAGATTACCTATATCGATACCAAGCTCCAATGCATTTGTGGCAACTACAACGGCTGCCTCACCTTCGCGCAAGCTTTTTTCAATAGCGCGCCTTTGCTTTGGAAGGTAGCCGCTGCGATATGCATAATAACGATCGGAGCGATCTGGAGCCTGTTTTTGTAAATATTTAAGGATCATTTCAACCATTCGGCGAGCACGTCCGAAAAGGATGGTTTGAATATCATAAGCAACAAGATCGCTGGCTAAACGAACAGCTTCTGATGAAGAACTTCGACGGATACCCAAATCCGGTTGGACAATCGGTGGGTTATATAACAAAAAATATCTTTTTCCCCTGGGAGCTCCATCCTCATCGACAAGTGCAACAGGAGACTCAACCAAACGTTCTGCATGTTCAACCGGATTTGCAATCGTGGCCGAAGTCATAATAAATTGTGGCGATGCACCATAAAACCTTGCAATACGTTTCAATCTTCGGATTACGTTGGCTATATGGGAGCCAAAAACACCTCGATAATAATGGATCTCATCAATTATGATGAAATCAAGGTGCTTGAAGAACTCCGCCCACAAAGTATGGTGCGGAAGAATTCCCAAATGCAGCATGTCTGGGTTCGTGAAAAGTAAGTGCGTCTGTGTCCGAATACTATTTCGCAAGTTGGTGGACGTATCACCGTCATATATTGAATGGGGAATGGTTATGGTTTTCTGCTGCAACAGCGAGGAGCTGTTGTAAATTGCTTGAATAAAGTTACCGAGCGATTCCTTTTGATCTTGTGCAAGAGATTTTGTTGGAAAGATGTACAACGAACAACTTTTGGGATTATTTAATATCCTATCAATAACCGGTAAGTTGTAGCAAAACGTTTTACCACTAGCTGTACTTGTGACAACAGCTATATTTTTTCCCGAATTAACCAATTCTATACTTTTGGCCTGGTGATAGTACAGGCGGTTGATGCCCAGGCTGCATAAGGCGTCTCGAATTAGCGGGTTTAATGTTTCTGGAAATTCTACCCATTTCGCAGGTTTCTCAGGCTCAACCTCCCATCGAATGATATTATCAGCTATGGTCGGTTCATTTTGCCATATTCGAAGCAATCTTTCTAATGGTTGCTGATGTATATTCATCATGAAAGATAAGTGCACTCCTAATGCATTTCCTGTTTTACTCCAAGACTGAATTAATAGCAAGGAATTTCTATTCTTTCTAACCTGGTATAATTGCCCATTCATTTATTTGCTTTTATACTGGATCTGCGGTTTAATAATTATCGAGTTACCCATCGGTTTTCAAATTAATGAACCAGGAAAGTTTATGCTTGTCATCTTGCCTCTCATGATAATTTCAGGCATTCTGGTAGGGTTATTGGCAAACTATCTTTCAGACGTGTTGCCCCAAACCCGCAGTCTTTCACATCCCGTCTGCCAACAATGCAAACAATCATTTGGGATTACGGACTATTTATTATTACGTCCTTGTCATCATTGTGGGGCAAAGCGCTCAATTAGAAGCTGGGTCGTGCAAATGTTCTACCCATTGGCGTTTATTTATTTGACTTTTTTTTCACCAAACCGGCTTGGTGTTTGGATCGGGGCGGGTCTGTTATTCTATTTTGGATTGGTCATTATCATGGATCTGGAACATCGACTGATCTTGAACCCGATCAGCATGGCGGGAGCGCTTATTGGGGTCTGCACTGGCTTTTATATGCATGGGTGGGAAAGCACCCTATTGGGTGGTGTGGCTGGTTTCGGAATTATGTGGGTTTTATTCTTATTGGGAGAGCTTTATCTGCGTTTTCTTTCAAAGAAACGGAGAGAGGTCATCGAAGAAGTGGCTTTGGGTTTTGGAGATGTCAACCTGGGTGGTGTGCTGGGATTGATTCTCGGGTGGCCTGGAATAACAGCCGGACTATTATTTGCCATACTTATAGGTGGTTTGGTCAGCGGCGGTTATCTCATTTATACAATGCTCAATAAGCACTATCGCCCAAATACAGCCATTCCATATGCCCCATTTCTTATCCTGGGTGCAATTTTATTACTTTATAGGCCATGATCCTATTCGCAACTTTAAAAATTATGAACTGGGTTGGGCCAACATAAGAGAAAACCAGGCTTGCAACAGATCGGAAGCAGGCTTACCATGGATCGATGAAGATACATCTTGTAAGGCGACTGGCGGGTAATACCCGCGCGAAACAATCCCACCAACCCAATTCCGTTGGTTTACTGCTTGAAGAAATGCTGAATAAATATCTTCTTGAGCCAATAAATTAACCTGAAGGCTTAAATTATTCGGATTAGGCTGGTCAAACGGCTCAAACCAGTCGCAGGTTTGATTGTTCATCTTGCAACCTTCAGCTGAACCATTGGCAGAAGGGTATTTTATCGCCAGGATAACCGGCTTATTTATGCTACTGATAAAAGGTTCTACATTTGTATCCAGTTCCTGGTTAATTTGTTTAACGAGTTCTGATTGTGTTGGATGATTGTTTAAGGTCAATCCAGAAGACCAAAGTAAATAGATCTGGTCTACCCCTTGCAGAAATATTGGCGCATCTTTTATTCCCTCGGGATATGCAAGGGCCCATATAACCTGGCCTTTATAATGCTGTCTGACATCCTTGATCAATTGAACCCAATGATCATTCGCGTCCAGTGGCACTCCGGAGGAAGATCCATCCGTTAATTTACCTCCTGGCAGCGCCGGTGAAATATCTGGCCCGCCTAAAATCAGTGCGGCTGCATTGGTTTGTTTTGCAAAATCGGCAAAATTCATGATATAGGTATGATAGGCGTCGAACCAATTTTGCCACCAGCCCGCATCCCTTGTCCCTTTTTGCCACCATGCATTACTATCCTGCGGAAAATTCAATCTTGGAAATAGAGCAACATTGAATTTTTCCTGCTGAGCCATGTCATTCATATCAAGCAAGTCAGGCCATAATGGGTCGCTACCTGCCACAATTTGCAATAATGGTGGGTTAATTCGGACTAAGCTCCAGGTTGGTGTGAGGATGAGCCAATTCGCTCCAGTATTTTTCGTGTCCTGCATAGCAGATTTC
>DATFYI010000131.1:0-10870 GCA_035315125.1 Anaerolineaceae bacterium
GGGCTGGCGGTTGGGCTGGCAGCCAGGCCGCGCAGCAGCAGGAAGGCCCCGCCTCCCAATACCAGCACCACCAGCACGATGGCTATACCGATGGCGGCTACCAGCAGTCCATTCCTGCGCCTGGGGCCGGCCTCGCCTGCCGCGATTACCGGAGGCGCTGATGGTGCTGGCGACGGCGCCGTCGCAGGTAGCTGAGAACGACGGACGGTTGGCTCGAAAGACGGTTCGGTCAGCGCTGAAATGAATTCGTCGACGCTGGAAAAGCGGTCTTCCGGCCGTACGGACATGGCTTTTTCAATCGCCTGTTGCACGTGGGCCGGGATGTCCGGGTTGAGCACATTCATGGGGGTGAGCACGGCATTGCCCAGCGCCCTTTCCACGCTTTCTACCGGTTTATTGCCGGTCAGCAGCATATATAATGTAGCCGCCAGGGAATACTGGTCGGAGTATGGCCCGGTACGCATGCTGCCGTATTGTTCCGGCGGGGCATAGCCGGGTGTGTAACCGATGGCTCCGGTGGCGGTGGCCTGGGAAGAGTCAGTGGATTTGGCGATGCCGAAATCCACCAGCATGGCCTCGCCCTCTTTGGTGAGCTTGATATTGGAGGGTTTTACATCGCGGTGGATGACCGGCGGGGTTTGTTTGTGTAAATAGCTGAGCGCCGAGCCGATTTGCTGCGCCCAAACCATAACTTTGTCCAGCGGCTGGGCGCCTTCTTTTTCGATCAGGCTGCCCAGGTCGTCGCCGGGCACGTAATCCATCACCAGGAATTGCTCCTGCCCGGAAATAAAATAATCGATCACGCGCGGCAGGCTCGGATGGCGCAGGGCAGCCAGCAGGCGCGCCTCGCGTAAGAACTGCGTTGTGCTTTGCTGGCTGGGATTCCGGTTGACTTTAATGGCTACCTGATGTTCGAGGGCCTGGTCGTAAGCCAGGTAGACGACCGCCATACCCCCCTGGCCCAAGCGTTGGATAATGCGGTAGCGGTTATTGAGAATTGTGTCTGCTGGAAGATCCATGCTGGCTGCTCCTGGCCTGAGGCGAATTGAATGGTAAACTCCGCTTAATTATACGCATTTGATAGGGTCAAAGGAACAGCTATTTCAATTATTAATAAATTCTATAAATTATGGTTGAATTCAAACTTTACCCTTCCCAGGAGCCGAATCGTTGCGGCGCTGCAGGCTTGGAGGCATTATTGCAAAGGCGCACCTTCCAGCTCGGGCACATTCCTTTTAAGAGCCGGCAGGATCTTTTCAGGCCTTACCGGCAGATCGTTGAACTCGACACTGATGGCATTGGAGATAGCGTTCACCACCGCCGGCGCAGCCGGCGCTAGCGAGCATTCTCCGATGCCCTTGGCGCCGGCCGAGATAGCGTCGTTCACAAGGCTTACAGCGAGGCTTGAAACAAGCTTGATATTATATTTCTTGACGGTCGCACCGAGACCGGTGGCGGACTGCTCGAAAGAGGATTGCAGGTCACAATAAAATACTATTGATCAAACGATCTTATTGATCACGACCAGCAGTGGGCCTGACCCAGAAACCTTAAGGAGCAGTGGTAGCAGCCGGGGCTGCACCCAAGCCGGTGAATTGGCTGGCCTGGTAATAACCCGAGTCGATCAAGGCTGACTGAATGTTGCTCTTATCCACTACGATGACTGGCGATTGGATGGCTGGTACATCGATCTTGCCATTGTTATACGTGGCTGTGGTTTTTGGCGTCTGTCCCTGCAGCAATGCAACAGCTGTGCTGATGGCATCTTTCACCAGCGTGCGGGCATCTTTAAATACCGTCATCGACTGCTTGCCGTCAATGATGTACTGGACTGAGGACACTTCAGCATCCTGGCCGGTGATGACATAGCTTTTGACATCTTTGTCGGTGGCAAATGTGTCCGCTATGGTCTGTGCTGTGTCGTCATTCGGGGCCAGAATGAATACGTTGCCTTTGTCGGCGGCCGTGACGGCGGTCAGGTTGGCCTTGGCCAGGCTCTCGGCTGTGGGGGGGTTCCAGTTGGTGGTAATCTGGCCTATGATCTGGCTTTCCTGATCCTGCGTCAGGGTAGCGTTGCTCTGCAGGCTGACGGCCTGGGCCGAGTTCTTGATCACAAATGTGCCATCCGCAATCTTCGGCTGCAGCACATCCCAGGCGCCTTCGAAGAACAAGAATGCATTGTTGTCCGAGGGGTCGCCAGCATACAGGTATAGCGGATTGCCTTTGCCGGTGGCATGGTCGACCAGATACTGTCCCTGGGCTTTGCCTACTGAAATGCTGTCAAAGGTCACGAAGTAATCCACCGAAGAGGTGCCTGTGATTAGCCGGTCATAAGAAATGACCTTAATATCGGCCGCATGCGCTTCATCGGCGGTGGCCCCAGCAGCAGTAGAGTCCACCGGGCAGAAAATCAAGACTTTGATTTTCTTGGAGATCAGCGATTCAACATTCTTTTTCTCTATGGCTGGATCATCCTGGCTAAACAGAATCTCCACTTTATATCCATCAGTTTGCAGTGCAGTCTGGAAGTGGGTTTGATCCTGGATATACCTGGATTCATTGATTGGCAGCACAATGCCAACTGGCAAATTGGTAGCCGGTGCTGTCGTGGCAGCGGGTGCAGCCGGAGCCGTGGAAGGCGTGGCGGGCGCTGCACAAGCAGCCAACATACTGGCTATCATCAGAATAACCACGCTGGTAAACAACGAGCGATTCGTCTTGCGGTTCATTCTTTTCCTCTTTTCGATTGAACGGCGGTATGCAATCGTCAATCTTTACCAGGATGAATATCGATATGGCGACCATACCCAATAGCACGGCCAGTTCCATTGCACTGTCGTATCTATATAGGTTGAACTAAGTCGTTTTGGGAAGGCTGAGTTATTCTTTAGGGGTAAATGAAATTCCTTCTCTGTATAAAGCCCCACTACATAGAAGTTATATAAGTATTATATATTCTGCTGGCAAATTTACAAGCCAAACCCAAAAATTTTACAACATTTGGATGACGGATTATCCTTTCATTTTTTGTCCCAAAGTTGAGAATTTCCTAAGAAAATATCCCGAAAACATTAATATCCAGATAAAAGTGCTAAAATTACACCAAAAGCTCATCCATAGGAGGTAGATATGGCTGGATTGAAAACTGCTCTGACCGGTTATGCCACCTATAAAGGACGAGAGGGGCACATCAATTTCCTCTTGCACCGCATCACCGGCCTGGGCACCGGTCTTTTCCTGACGATCCACATTTTAGATACGGCCCTGGTGTACTTCAACCCAAGCCTGTATTCCGAGGCCATCAAGCTGTACCAGAATACCTTTTTTGGCATCGGTGAGATATTGCTGGTGTTTTGCGTGTTTTTCCACGGCGTAAACGGCCTGCGCATCGCCTATTTTGACCTGTTGGCTCCCAAGAATTGGGCCATCCCATCCGAACGGGCTTCTACCTACTGGACCTGGGGCATCACCCTGTTGTTGTGGATACCGGCGGCAGTGGTGATGCTGCACAGCCTGTTATTCTATAATTACGGTTTGTTCGGCGGGTAACGAGGTAAAAATGGCAGCCACAAGCTCTCAAACACGCAAAGTTGCCGCCCCTCCCTCAAACTATGAGGCGGTGGCCTGGAGATGGATGCGCTATAGCGCCATCGCATTGATCCCGCTGGTCTGGATCCACGTCATCCTGCAGGATGTGATCGTGGGCGTTCATCACATGGATCTGAGTTACGTGGCCCTACGCTGGGCCAATACTGGCTGGCGGGTGTTCGATGTTTTATTATTGGGTTTTACCTTCGCCCACGGTGTCAACGGTCTGCGCCAGATCGTCATTGATTTTATCCCGTCCGTGCAGGCCCGCCAGGTGGTCAGCTGGTTGTTGTTTTTCTTCTGGCTGTTCGTGACGGTCATCGGGGCGTTTGCGATTATCGGCGGGGTTCGTTAGCAGCAGCATTGGAGAGGAAATAAAACCATGACCCAGACCCATCAATTCGATATCGTGGTGGTTGGCGGCGGCGGCTCGGGGCTGATGGCGGCCATGAACGCCTCCGGTCACGCCAGAGTGGCCGTTTTAAGCAAGCTGTATGCCATGCGCTCGCACACCGGCGCCGCCCAGGGCGGTATCGGGGCGGCGCTCGGTAATCTGGAAGAGGACCATGCCGAATGGCATACCTACGATACGGTCAAAGGCAGCGATTATTTAGGCGATCAGGATGCGATTGAGTTTATGTGCGAAGAGGCCATCCAGGCGGTGTACGACCTGGAGCACATGGGACTGCCTTTTTCACGCACCCCGGACGGCCGGATTGCCCAGCGCCCGTTTGGCGGTCACACCAACAAAGTGACCGGCAAACCCATCCGGCGTTCCTGTTACGCCGCCGACCGCACCGGCCACATGATCCTGCAAACCCTGTATGCCCAGTGCGTCAAGAACAAAATCAACTTTTTTGATGAATTCCAGGTGCTGGATTTGCTGATGAAAAATGGCGTAGCGGCCGGGGTGGTGGCAGTTGAGCTGGCCACCGGCGAGCTGCACGTGTTTCAATCCAAGGCGGTCATCTTTGCCACCGGCGGGCACGGCCGCATTTGGGAAATCACCTCGAACGCCTATGCCTACACCGGCGATGGGGTGGCCATCACCATGCGCCAGGGCATCCCGGCCGAGGACATGGAATTTTTCCAGTTTCACCCGACCGGCATCTATAAACTCGGTATTCTGATCACCGAGGCGGTGCGCGGCGAAGGCGGCATCCTGTTCAACAATAAAGGCGAGCGCTTTATGGAGCGCTATGCCCCGCACGTCAAAGAGCTGGCCTCGCGTGATGTGATCAGCCGGGCCATTCTGTCGGAAATCAAGGCCGGCAACGATATCAACGGGCAGCGCTACGTCTACCTGGATGCCCGGCCCGAGACGATCAACAAATATGCCGAGATCGATGGGCGCACCCGCCCGGATGGCTCGCCTTACCGTGTCACGGCTGAAGAGATCCTCAGCAAAATCCCGGATATCGCCGATTTTTGCCGCACTTACCTGGGTGTAGACCCGGTCAAGCAGCCTATGCCCGTCCAACCGACCGCCCATTATGCCATGGGCGGAATCCCGACCGATTATTTTGGCCGGGTGGTGGTGGATGATAAAAACACCATCGTGCCGGGCCTGTATGCGGTGGGAGAATGCGCCTGCGTCTCGGTGCATGGCGCTAATCGCCTGGGCACCAACTCGCTGGTGGATCTGATCGTTTTTGGTAAACACGCCGGCATCAATGCGGCCGAATATGTGGCCGGGGCGGATATGCCCGCTCTGCCGGACGATCCCACCGCTTATACCCGCCAGCAAGTGTCTACCTTGCAAAACGGGGATGGAAAAGAAAAAGGCGCCCAGATTGGTCAGGATTTGCGCCGGATGATGTTCGAGGATGTGGGTATTTTTCGGACCGAGCAAGGGCTGAGCAATGCGGTTCAGCAGGTGCAGCAGTTGCGCGAGCGCTACAAGCACGTGCGGGTGGCGGATAAGGGTAAGACCTTCAACATGGACTTGCTTTACAACTGGGAGCTGGGCAACATGCTGGATCTGGCGCTGGTGACGGCCGTTTCGGCCGAAGCGCGCACCGAGAGCCGCGGCGCGCACGCCCGCGAGGATTACCCGCAGCGCGACGACGTCAACTGGTTAAAACATACCCTGGCCTGTTTCAAGGACGGCCAGGTGAACCTGAGTTACAAGCCGGTCAAGATAACCAAATACCTGCCCAAGGAACGCGTATACTGATTTGCCAACTTTGCTACCCTGCAATGAGATGAACCTGAAGAGCAAACCGGCCAGGAGGCCACGATGGAGATTACATTAAAAATAGCCCGTTATTTACCAGAAGAAGAAAACCCCCGGCGCATGGATACCTTCAAGCTGGACGTAGATCCATCCGAGCGTATCCTGGATTTATTGGAATTGGTCAGAGGCTTTTTTGATGAGACGCTAGGTTTCCGGCGTTCCTGTGCGCACGGGGTGTGCGGCTCGGATGCCATGCGCATCAATGGCAAGAACGCCCTGGCCTGCAAGCTGCTGGTCAAAGATTTAGGGACGGCGGAGATCACCATCGAGCCAGTCTTAGGTCTGCGGGTGATCAAGGATTTGATTGTGGATATGGAGCCGTTCTTTGAGAATTATCGCTCGGTGCTGCCTTATTTTATCAACGATGAACCCCTGCCGGCGGACGGCAAAGAACGCCTGCAATCGCCGCAAGAACGGGAGCGGTTTGACGACACCACCAAATGCATCCTGTGCGCGGCCTGCACCACCGCCTGCCCGGTCTTCTGGTCGGATGGCAAATACGTCGGTCCGGCTGCCATCGTGAATGCGCACCGCTACATTTTCGACAGCCGCGATCAGGCCGCCGCCGAACGGCTCAAGATTCTAAGCGGCCAAGCCGGCGCCTTCCGCTGCCGCACGGCCTTTAATTGCACCGAGGCTTGCCCGCGCGATATCAAAATCACCCAGGCCATCGGTGAAGTCAAACGGGCCATGCTGAGCGGTAAATTGGATTAGGAACGTGTTGGGTTTCGGGGATTATGGGAATTTGACCGTTGCCGTGAACATTGCCCCTCAACCCAACCTACAGGATAAAACAGGTAGGTTGGGTTGAGGGCGATAATCGAAGAAATCCGGTCATTACCTTATCCGCACGAAACCCAACATTATTTACTAGGAACTTGTTGGGTTTCGGGGATTATGGAATTTGACCGTTGCCGTTAGCCTTGCCCCTCAACCCAACCTACAGGATAAAACAGGTAGGTTGGGTTGAGTGCGGTAATCCAGCATCCCGGTCATTACTTTATCCGCACGAAACCCAACGTTATTTACCTAGGAACGTGTTGGGTTTCGGGGATTATGGAATTTGACCGTTGCCGTTAGCCTTGCCCCTCAACCCAACCTACAGGATAAAACAGGTAGGTTGGGTTGAATGCGGTTATCCGGCAATCCGGTCATTGCCTTATCCGCACGAAACCCAACGTTATTTACCTAGGAACTTGTTGGGTTTCGGGGATTATGGAATTTGACCGTTGCCGTCAACCTTGCCCCTCAACCCACTCTACAAAATAAAAAACCTTGGCAGGATTTCCCTGTCAAGGTTTTGTTGTAATGCGTTTCTAAAATTAAGGCCTAGTATTCAGGCGGGGGCATGGGTGCCGGTTTTTCCTTTTCAGGAACATCCGTCACCAGGGCTTCGGTGGTCAGGATCATGGCCGCAATCGAAGCCGCATTTTCCAAAGCGCCGCGGGTAACCTTGGCAGGATCGATAACGCCGCCCTTGACCATATCGATAAACTCATCGCGCAGAACATCATAACCAATCTGTTTGTTCTTCTGGCGCTTCTGAGCCTGGCGTACATTATCAACGATCACGGAGCCGTCTTTACCGGCGTTCTCTGCGATCTTGCGCATGGGGACTTCCAACGATTTGCGGACGATATTGACGCCAATTTGTTCGTCATCAGAGCCCATCTTCAGGTTTTCCAGGGAAGGGAGAGTGTTGATCAGGGCCACACCACCGCCCGGAACGATACCTTCCTCAACTGCGGCGCGGGTGGCTGAGAGTGCATCCTCAACCCGGTGTTTCTTCTCTTTCAACTCGGTCTCGGTTGCAGCGCCAACACGGATGATGGCAACGCCGCCGGACAGTTTGGCCAGGCGTTCCTGCAGTTTCTCGCGGTCATAATCGCTGGTGGTTTTATCGATCTCGACCCGGATCTGCTCGATACGGCCTTTGATGGCCTTGGGATCACCCTTACCGCCTACGATGGTGGTATTGTCTTTGTCGCTGGTGACCTTTTCGGTCTGGCCCAGATCGGCAATGGTGGTGGTTTCGAGCTTGCGTCCGGTCTCTTCAGAGATCAGTTGGGCGCCGGTCAGGGTAGCAATATCCTGCAGCATAGCCTTGCGGCGATCGCCAAAGCCAGGGGCCTTGACGGCCAACACGTTCAGCATACCGCGCAGTTTGTTCAACACCAGGGTCGCCAGGGCTTCGCCATCCACGTCCTCGCAGATGATGACCAGGTCGCGTTTGCCAACCTGCACCATTTTCTCCAGCAAAGGCACGATATCGGTCGCAGCAGAGATTTTCTTGTCGTAGATCAGGATGTAGGGTTCAGCGATGTTGGCTTCCATGTGCTCTGCATCGGTCACGAAATAGGCGGAGATGTAGCCACGATCGAACTGCATACCCTCGACATATTCGGTCTCGAACTCAAGACCCTTGGATTCTTCAACGGTAATGACGCCATCTTTGCCGACTTTGTCCATGACCTCGGCGATCAAATTACCGATGGTGCGGTCCTGGGCCGAAATCGAGGCTACGTTGGCGATATCTTCTTTGGTGGTAATTTCAATGGCCTGTTTCTTGATGGCTTCGGCAACAGCCTTGGAGGCGGCTTCGATGCCATGTTTGAGCAGCATTGGATTGGCGCCGGCCGCCAGGGTCTTCAAACCTTCGGTCACAATGGCGTGGGCCAACACGGTCGAAGTGGTGGTGCCATCGCCGGCGATATCATTGGTCTTGGTGGCGGCTTCCTTGAGAAGCTGTGCACCCATATTTTCAAACGGATCTTCCAATTCAATTTCTTTTGCAACGGTAACGCCATCGTGCGTGATGGTCGGTGAGCCAAATTTGCGATCCAGGCCTACATTGCGGCCTTTAGGACCCAGGGTAGTGGCCACTGCCATCGCTACAACATCCACACCGGATTTTAAGCGGCGTCGTGCATCTTCACCAAAAACGAGCTGTTTTGCTCCCATATGATTACTCCTTCTTCAAAGTTCTTGTGTTATTAATTTTCTACGATTGCAAGCAGATCGCTTTCGCGCAAAATCAGTAGCTTTTTGCCGTCGATCTTGATCTCAGTGCCGCCATACTTGGCAAACAGCACGGTCTCGCCAACCGAGACATCCATCGGGACGCGCTTGCCATTCTCGTCACGATCGCCAGGGCCGACAGAAAGGACGGTGCCCTTCTGGGGCTTTTCTTTTGCAGTTTCGGGCAGAACGATGCCGCCAGGGGTAATTTCTTCCTGTTCGAGCGGTTCCACGACAACACGGCTGCCTAGGGGTTTCAGTTTCATTACCATAAATTCCTCCTACTTTGGGATAAAAAAGTTTATTTCCAACAATTTAGCACTCGTGATCTATGAGTGCTAATACGTCTTGTATGATAACCGGATTTTTGAAAGAAGTCAAGAGCAAAATTGGAATTCATATATGATTCTGATAAAACTCCCCCAAAGTTGCTTCTTTCCAGATAAAAAGCCCCGAATTATGCCATTTTGTTTGTAAAAAAGTGTTTATGGCGCTACCGCCGTAGCCGAAACAGGGGTGGCGGTCAGGTCATGGGTATAATCTTGAGTAGCCTGGTAATTTTCGGTGGCCGTGGCGGTCGGGACGCCGGGCAGCGTTGTAGTTGTGGGGCTGGCTGTAATTAAAACGCCCGGGCTGGTGGTGAGATCGGTCGGCACGCTGCTGCAGATCTCTTCGCTGGGCTGGATAATTCCCATGATTGAGGCATCATTTGAAAAAGCGGCCTGCACCTGGTGTAAGATCGGCATGGCCTGGTTGCAATAATCATCGGATGGCAGGTGCATGGCTGCCAACACAGAGCCGTAGGTGTAATAATAGACTACCGTATTTTCGGTCAGGGGCATGCCCAGGATGGTGATCTGCGGGTCGGTTTGCGAGTTGCAATTGCGCACTTCGCAGCTCTCCGCCGGCGTGCAGCCCTTTACGGCGCATTTCAAGGCCGGGATGGCGCCTTCGTAGTTGCGGGATTGGAAATAGATAATACCGATTTCGCCGTAGACTTCCGGCGTGTTGGGGTTCAACTGCAGCGCTTTACGCATGTTCAGGGCCGCTGCAAAAAACTGGCCCTCTTGTGAATAGGTCTTGCTGATGGCGATAAAGGGGATGGGGTCTTTCATGTTGAGCTGCTCTTCGATGGTGGCTGCCTTTGTAAAATAGTTCAGGGCCTGGTCGAATTGCTGCAGCAGGCGGTAGGTGGCGCCAATGCGGATGTATAGAAAGGTCAGGTTGGGCGTGATGGCGGCCGCCTGCGAATATTCATTGATACTGGCGTTGTAATCGCCTTCGTTTTCTTTGACGTAGGCGTTCACCCGGTGCACATCCATCAAATTGGAGTTCTGCTTGAGAGCCAGTTGAATTTTTTGCTCGGCCTGATCCCATTTTTGCTCGTCCACCATGATCTCAGCGTCATAGGCCAGCGCCAGGGTATTCTGGGGGTCCAGGAACAGGGCGCGCGAGGCTTCCTGTTCGCCTTGCGTCAACATGGCCGCGCTTTGATCGGGGTTAAGGATCGGGTTGGCGTTCCAATCCAGCACAAAGGCCAGCACAGCATGGGCGGTGCTGTCATTCGGCGCCAGCTTGACGGCCTGGTTGGCCGAATTCAGGGCGTCCTGTAAGCGTTTGCGTGAGTCTTCATCGGTTGTTAGCGAAGCCGAAGAATAAGTTTGAATGCGGGCCAGCTCCGACCATAATTGGGTGTTGGTCGGATCCTGTGCAACGGCCTTTTGATAGGCCTTAATGGCCGACTCCAGGTCGCCGGCCGTAAAATCGGTCTCGCCTTCCAGGGCATAGGAGGACGAAATGCGGGTCGGGATGGGTGTGGGCGCGAAAGGTGAGCGGATTGTTTTCTGCAGCACCACGCCGCGATACAAAAAGGCGCTGCCAACGATCAGCACCACCAGCAGCAAGCTACGGCCGGCGCTGCTGTGCGGCCTTTTTTTTCGAAAATTCGGATTTTTACCGGATAATGATAGATCCATTCTTTATTATTTTGTGGGTGTGTTTTTCGTCGTCGTGTTCTTGGGCTGTGGC
>DATFYI010000132.1:0-14270 GCA_035315125.1 Anaerolineaceae bacterium
TGAGGGGCGGTTGCCACAGAAATTTGCCCCGGCTGAGCTGCATGTAATCGTCCAACTGCGCCCAACGATAGCGTCCAGTCGGCCCGGCCGGGATAGTCAGCAGCCAATGGTTATCTCCCAGCGGATCGACCGTGGAGCCGGGTGTCAGACGAGGAAAAAGGGCTAGATACATAACATTTATGATTTGCTAGACATGCACCCACACGGCCCAGATAATGATCATGACCATTCCGACGGCCAGGCGGGCCACAACAGCCATACCGCAGCCGGCCGCCATGCTGCGGGTGGACTGCCAGGCCAAACGCAAGTCGCGCTTGCGGATAAATTCGACCAGAAACAAACCGGCAAAACTGAGCAGAATTCCGCCGAAAGGCGGCCAGATCAGGCTGCCGGCCAAACCACCGATAAAAGCTATAGCAATCGAGAGCCAGGAAGCGCCGCCCTGACGGGCGGTCGAGCCCATAAAGAGCTGATCCGCCACGCTTCCTGCGATAAATATCAGTGTAATCATCCCGAACAGGATGTAGCCGTTCTTATCAAAACCGCGTATCAGACCGTAAGCCAGCGCGGCCAGCCAGATAATGGCCAGGCCGGGGATGATGGTGGTCAACAGGCTGAGCAGCCCGAACACCATTACCGCCAGCACAGTCAGCAGCAGAGCAGCCTGTCCGAATGCAGCCATCAGTAGCGTTCAGGCCGGTCGGATGACATCGACGCCGCCCATCCAGGGCAGCAGCACATTCGGGATAACGACCGAGCCGTCGGGCTGCTGGTTATTTTCCAATACGGCGATAAGGGTGCGTGGCAGACCCAGACCCGAACCGTTTAGCGTGTGCACCATGCGTGTCTTGCTGCCGTCGCCGGGACGGTACTTGATATTGGCGCGGCGAGCCTGAAAATCGCCTACATTCGAGACCGAAGAGACTTCCAGCCACTCGTTGCAGCCAGGCGCCCACACTTCCACATCGTAGGTGATGGTAGCATTGAACCCCAGATCGCCGGTGCAGAGCTGGACGGTACGGTAAGTGAGACCCAGGTCGGCGCAAGTTTGTGTGGCGTCGGCCAGCATTTTCTCAAGCTCTTTGTCCGATTCCTCCGGCCGGCAGAAGATATACATTTCCACCTTATCGAACTGGTGGCCGCGCTTAATGCCGCGCACGTCGCGCCCGGCGCTCATTTTCTCGCGCCGGAAACAGGGTGTGTAGGCGGTGTAACGCACCGGCAGGCAGGCTTCTTCCAGCACGTCGCCGATGTGCAAACCGGTTAGAGGTACTTCAGCGGTTGGCACCATCCAGAGGTCTTCTTCGTGGTCGCGATACAGATTTTCGGCGAACTTTGGTAATTGGCCTGAGGCGAACAGGGTGTCGCCGCGCACCATAAAAGGCGTATATTTTTCCAGGTAACCCTGGCGGATGTGCAGATCGAGCATATAGGAGATCAAAGCGCGTTCCAGTCGCGCCCCGGCACCGCTCAAAACGTAAAAACGCGAGCCAGTGATCTTGACGCCCTGGTCGAAGTTGATAATACCCAGGCGCGGGCCCAGATCCCAATGTGGCACTGGCTCGAAATCGAAAGAAGGGATCTCGCCAAATTGTTTGATGACCACGTTATCGTGTTCGTCTTTTCCAAGCGGCACGCTCGTGTTGGGGATATTCGGAATGGTTGCAACCAGACCGGTCAAATCGGCATCGACCTGGCGCACCTGCTCGTCCAGCTCAGCGATACGGTCGCCGACCTGGCGCATGGCGTCGATCTTTGTCTGGCGCTCACCGGCATCTTTCAGGCGGCTGATCTCTCGCGAAACTATATTGCGCTCGGCTTTGAGCGCTTCAACCTGGTTGAGCAGGCTGCGCCGGGTGGCGTCCAGCTCCAGCATCTGGTCGACCGGGGTCGGGTCCATATTGCGCCGCACGAGCGACTGGCGCACCAATTCTGGGTTTTCTCGGATTAAATTGATATCTAACACAGCAGCACCTCCAAAAGAGATAAAGTATAAAAAAAGCCCCTCGTCCCAAGCAGGACGAAGGGGCTACTCGTGGTGCCACCTGCTTTCGCCGTCTGCCAGAGGGATGAACGCGGCGGCGGCCTCTTTGCTAGCGATAACGGATGCTACCGGCCCTCTTACAACAGCTTTGATCTGTTCCTGCAAGGGCAGCCCGTCCCACGTGGGGCGACCGGGGTGGATTTTACCGGGTGACCTGCCAGCTCGCAGCGTACGCTGGCTCTCTGAAAGGTGAACCGGTTACTTGGTCCCGGGCAAGCCAAAGGATGATGACTCGATTATACTCAAAGTAGAGAGTGAGAGTCAAGATTGTAAACTTATTTATGGATGATTGTAAGCATAAAAAATGATTGTTTACCTAATAGAAGCAATCTGAACCGCCGACTTGCGGGGCCGATGAAGGAATTACGCTGATTTGAAAACCAAACAGCAGTTATTCAGCCGTAGGATATGTTGATTGCTGGATTACGATGATTAGAAATTTAGAGATCTGCGTAATCCGTGTAATCTGTTAAAATCTGCGGTTCAGACAGTTAAATAGGGTATTGACAAAACTATTTATATTAGTTATTATACTAATATAGTTAGTTTATAGGAGAATCTTATGGATACAAAGTTCTTAGATGTTGCCGACGGCAGAATTGCTTATGACGATATGGGTAAAGGCCCATTGGTACTGTGTGTGCCTTCTATGGGCGACTTGCGGGCTGAATACCGATTTCTTGCGCCGCACCTGGCGGCGGCCGGTTTCAGAGTGATCAGCATTGATGTGCGCGGACATGGTGAAAGCAGCGTAGACTGGCCGGATTATTCGGTGGCCGGGGTTGGTTGCGACATGCTGGATCTGATCCGCAGCCTGAATAATGGACCGGCGGTCATTATTGGTGAATCCATGGCAGGCGGGGCGGCGGTTTGGGCAGCAGCCAAAGCGCCCGAGCTGGTAGCTGGCTTGTTGCTGCTCGATCCGTTCGTGCGCGGCGGAGGAGAGTGGTGGAGCAAGCTGCTTTATGGCGCCATGTTTGCTCGCCCGTGGGGACCGGCTATATGGCTGCGCTACTATGCTAGCCTATATCCGTCTCAAAAACCGGCCGACTTTGCTCAATACAGCGCCGCGCTGGGTGCTAACCTGAAGGAAGCTGGCCGGATGGAAGCTTTATTGGCCATGCTGGCTGCTTCAAAGAAGGCTTCAGAAGATCTTTTGCCGGCAGTTAGCGCCCCAACGCTGGTATTAATGGGCGCCAAAGATCGAGATTTCAAATACCCCGAGCAAGAAGCCAGCTTTGTGGCCCAAAGCCTGCGCGGCACTTATCAGATGATCAGCGAAGCCGGTCACTACCCGCACGCAGAGCTGCCTGAAGTAACCGTACCGATTGCGCTTGATTTTGTCTGCAAGGTGCATTCGCTGAAAGAGAGGGTGCATGTCGCGTAGGCCTGGTTTGGATAAAGCTGCGGTGGTTATGGCGGCCGCCGAGCTGCTCAACGCTGAAGGCATCGAGGCGTTGAGCTTAAACCGGCTGGCGGCAAAACTGGGTATTCAAACGCCCTCGCTTTATAACCACATCGACGGGCTGCCGGATCTGCTGCAGGAATTGGCTTTGTTGAACGCTCGCAAGCTGGGTGAATGCCTGACAAATGCCGCCATCGGCAAAGCAGGCCCGCAGGCCCTGGGGGATGTGGCCGAGGCTTACCGTGCCTATATTAAGCATAACTCGGGGCTTTATCTGACCAGCCTGCGGGCCAGCCGCAATCAGCAGCCTGTCAACCCAGAGCTTAAAGCAGCTGAGGACCGGGTGGTTGAAGTGGTGCTGGCGGTGATGACTTCATTCGGGTTGCAGGGTGAGGATGCGCTGCATGCCGTGCGCGGCTTGCGTAGCCTGGTGCACGGTTTCGCCACGCTGGAGATAGCCGGAGGATTTGGCCTACCGCTGGACTGCGATGAGAGTTTCCACCGAATGGTAAATTTGCTGATCCGGGGTTTGACTTTATCTACTAAGTTTAGTAATGGCAATTTGTAAAAAGTTGTTAACTTGTGCTGCTATCACTTTATCAGGTATGGGTGCATTCTTGCCATCATAATTATCAGGCGCATGTCCCCAAAACAGCACCAGCGCATTTTTCACCTGGCAACTGGCATACACATAGAGGTCTGGGGGAACACGAACGGCCTCTTGCGGCGAAATTCCACCAGAAATTCCTTTGGTTAATGGATTTTGAGTGGGCAGTTTACCGGAACGATAAACTGCATATGGATCAGAAACGGTTCCTAAAATGGACACTTGATCACAAGGAATCAATTCAAACGGTATAGGATTTATATCCCCGATCGTTTGAAATACTGCAGCAGGCATAATGACCAGGAAAGCTTGTTTTGAATAATCTTTTCCGGTGCTCATGGCGTAAAAGAGTCGGGCGTTCGCTTCGTCCGGGGCCAGGACAACCCAATAACTAAACTGGTAATACAGGCCATTCTGAGGGTCGCTAGACCTTTGGCTGCCCTGGTTGCGAAAAGTGATAGCAGCGACATTGTCTTTTGGCACTGGTAGGTTGGCCATCAAAAGCAAATTATCAAAGGCAATGTTGGTGTCAAGTGCGTATTCAGGGTCAAAGTCTTGCAGTCCAGGCAAAAAGCGAGCGGCAGGTGGTACGTATATCTGTTCGGTAGCTGTTGGACTAAGCGTTGACGTTGGGGTTGGTGTTGGCTGGGGTGAGACCGTCGGCGGAATGAATGTGGCAGTTGGAAATGGTGTACGTGTTTTCTGCTCCATTAGTCCTCCACCACAAGCAGGGACAGCCAGGTTTAGGACAAAAACCATTAAGATAATCTTTGGTGCTGATCTCATTCCAGCTCCCCTTTGCTAGAAAGATTTATACCCTGTCTTGATATTTAATAAAAATCAGCGGCCGTTACGCCTTGAAATGGGAAGTTGCGTGGGGCCAGGTTCAACGTCCAAACGATAACCAACCCCACGCACGGTTTTTAAATATTGCGGATTACGAGGATTTTCTTCAAGAGCCTGGCGCAGCCAACTGATGTGTACGTCGAGGGTACGGGTGTCACCGGCGTAATCGGTCTCCCAAACCATTCGGAAAAGATCATTACGCTCGATTAATTGGCCGGGATGTTCCAACAAAGTTTTGAGCAACGCTACCAGGCGAGGTGTAAGGCGCACCTGGTGATTTTGTACAACTACCCAACGCTGTTCCAGATCCAGGCGGAAATCGCCGACCTGCAGCATGTCCTTCTGTTCGATCGGCAAAAGCGGCTTGATACGATTCAAAAGCTTTTGCAAGGTAAAAGGCTGAATCAAAACAACATCCGCGCTGACATTGTTCAAATTGGTAAAATTTTCATCGACCATTAAAACGATCGGTACACCTTTTGCGTTTTTACGGACGGCCTGACAGATCCTGCGTCCATTGCTGCGCATGGATGCCGCATCCACCAGCACCAGGTTTGGTTTTTTATCAGCCAAATACTCCAATGCAGCGCTGCCGCTTGGCGCAGTATCCACTTGATAACCTTTTTTAACCAACCCCGAAAAGTAAGACGGATGGTCTGTTTTTTTGCCTTCGATGAGTAGAATAATTACCTTCATCAGCATCGCCAGATAAGGCTTTTTCCTCTAATTTATATATCGTATTTTAGTTCCAAAGAGACGCTGGCGCTGCCAATTTTCTTGCTGCTCCACCACCACGCCATTGCCTGCATCTCCCAGAATAACGCCCAATACACGCCCCCTGGCGTTTTCCATTAAGTGATGTTCGCCACCATTGAGAATGTAGCGAAAACCGCTCAGGAGGATAAGGTTTATTAATTATACCTGAAACTTAAAGAAATGAGTATACAATTTTGTTGGATTGCATTGCATCTGATCCTTCAAAGTGTTAAAATAAGGTACGATAGTTCTACAGGTAATCCCATTCGGGAGGATTGTATGCCTAAAATGATCGATGTGGTGATAGATAGTGTCAGGGTTAGCCTGACAAATCAACAGCGTATCGTTATCTTGCGTGAAGCGAACACTGAGCGCTATCTGCCGATCTGGATCGGGCCCTACGAGGCCGAAGCGATCACGATCGCGCTACAAGAAATTGAAGTGGCGCGACCACAGACGCATGATTTACTCAAGAATGTTATCAACAATTTGAACGCCAGGCTGATTCGGGTAGAGGTGATATCCCTGCGGGATGATGTGTTTTATGGAAATTTAGTGGTTGAAGCAGGTGATCACATCCTGAATATCGACTCTCGCCCTTCAGATGCTCTGGCCCTGGCAGTCCGAGCTCACGTGCCTATCCAGGTATCCCGTGACATCATGGACTCGGCTGGCATGGTCCCTGAAGAAGAAGTTCAGAAAACGGAACCGAGCGCTTCGGCGCCAGTCGCCAAGCAGCCAGGTGAGCCCAATGAAGAACGATTATCGGTTTTTGAGGATTTCCTTCAAAAACTGGATATGGACGATCTTTCAAAACCGCCTGACGATGACGAACCGGACGAACCGAAGACCGATAGCGACGAAGAGAAGTAATCCAATAAAATTTTACGGGGGATAGAAAGCCGGGCCCGGTTTTCTTGTTAAATCGTATGAATGACGTACCGCCTGTTGAAATAACCCAGTCTGAAGTCCAGGCCCAACCTCACAGTCGCGAGGCGGAAGAAGCCGTGCTTGGCGCGGTCCTGATTAATGCTGAGACTTATTACGATATCGCTCAGTTCCTGGACGCTCAAGATTTTTACATTGTGCGTAATCGCTGGATTTGGGAAGCTTTCAACCATCTCCACGAGCGGCGCGTTCCAATGGATTATTTAACGGTCTGCCAGGAGCTGGAGCAGATGAATCATCTCTCTGAAGTGGGTGGACCGGCTTATCTGATGTCTTTGATCAACCAGACCCCCACCTCATTACACGCAGATGCCTACGGGCGGATCGTGGAGCAGCACTCAATCCGGCGACGTATGCTGGCTTCGGCCAACGAGCTGGCCAGGCTGGCTTATGACCAACAGCACTCGGTCGATGCCATCATGGATGAGGCCGAAAAATCGATCTTTGGGATCAGCGAACGAAGAGTACGCCATGACTTGGAGCCGATCCAGACGGTTTTGAGCGAAGTGTACGACCGGGTTGACCAACTATCGCGGCGCGATGAAGAAATCTACGGTGTGCCAACAGGTTTGATCGACCTGGATAAACTATTGGGTGGCCTGCAGAAGTCTGATTTATTGATTGTCGCAGGAAGGCCCGGTTCTGGCAAGACCGGTTTTATGCTTTCGGTTGCCAAAAACGCTGCTCAAAAACATAAGAAACACGTCGCCATTTTTTCGTTGGAAATGTCAAACGAACAGTTAGTACAACGCCTGATCGCTCAGGAGACCGGTATCGATACCCAGCGTCTGCGCTCGGGCAAGCTGTCCGATGAGGAATGGCCGCTGTTCACCCATGCAATTGAAGTTTTAGATGACACTCACATCTTCCTGGATGATACCCCGGCGATTACACCATTGCAACTGCGCACCAAATGCCGGCGTATCCATCTGGAATACCAGCTCGATCTGGTGATTGTGGATTACTTGCAATTGATGAACAGTGACACTCGAACTGAAAACCGGGTTCAAGAAGTTTCATTCATTTCTCGCAATCTAAAAGTATTGGCCCGCGAGCTGAATGTGCCGGTGCTGGCGGCAGCGCAGCTTTCCAGGGCGGTCGAGCAGCGCGCCGATAAAAGGCCCGTACTTTCGGATTTACGTGAGTCTGGCTCTTTGGAGCAGGATGCCGATATCGTGATGTTTATCCATCGCCAGGATATGCTGGAAAAAGAAAGCGCTCGCCAGAATCTTGCCGAATTAATCGTTGCAAAACACCGCAATGGGCCGACCCATCCTGGGATTGAGATGATCTTCTTAAATAACCTGGCTCGTTTTGAGAACGCTGCCAGCCCTTCTGTCAGACATTAACCCAGTAACTCGAAGGAAGACGCAAATGAGCTCGTTTCCTGGTTTCCCACCCGGTAAGGTGCGCTTTACACCTATACCGGCTCAATTCTTCAGCGAGTTACTGCCTGAAATTGACCATCTGGGCGAGATGAAAGTGACATTGTATGCCCTTTGGTTCCTGGATCGACAAGAAGGCAACCTGCGTTATATCACCTATCACGATTTTACTGGCGACGAGCGTTTACTGGCCGGTCTGGCGGTCAGCGAACAAAATGCACTGGAGGCTCTGGTGGATGCTCTTGAACGAGCCGTACGTCGGGGTAGCCTGTTGGAGGTCCGCACGGATCAATCCAATTCCGCTGAAGGGGCCGTGTATTTCCTCAACAGCCCACTTGGCCGGGCGGCTTACCAGGCGCTGCGAGCAGGCAAATGGTCACCAGATGCCCAAAATCATCCCCTGGCGCAACTTGAGATGGAACGGCCCAATATCTATAGACTTTACGAAGAGAATATCGGCCCGCTGACCCCGATGATTGCCGATTTGTTACGGGATGCTGAAAAGACCTATCCATACGATTGGATCGATGAAGCGATTGTCAAGGCCGTTCAAAACAATGCCCGCAAATGGAGTTATATTCAAGCAATACTCCGTTCGTGGCAGGAAGAAGGACGAGATGGAACCAATCAACAAGACACTCAAAAAGATTACCGCCGCTACATCAATGGGGAGCTCGGTGATCTCATCGAACACTGAACTGGACGTCCGCAGCTCAACGATGGCCGGGGATCCCAATTGTCCAATCTGCCATGGCATTGGATATATCCACCAGGATTTGCCAGTTGGCCATCCCGATTTTGGCAAGGTTAAAATTTGCAGTTGCCGCCAGCCTTCCATCGCTCAAACTGCCCAACAGCGGTTGTACCGTTTGAGTAACCTGGATGCATTCGCACAGATGAATTTCGATAATTTTAAAACAGAAGGACGGCCCGGTCAGGGGCTCGACCAGATTAATTCTTTGAAGACCGCCTTAAATGTTTCAATCAATTATTCACAAAACCTGAAGGGTTGGCTGTTATTGAAGGGCGGGTATGGCTGCGGTAAGACGCACCTGGCAGCAGCCATCGCCAATTTTGTAGTCAGTGTCGGCGTGCCAACCTTGTTTTTGACCGTCCCAGACCTGCTGGATTGGCTGCGCTTTTCCTATGACGAGACGGGGACATCTTTTGAAGAGCGGTTCGATGAAATCCGCAACATCCAGCTGCTGATCTTGGATGACCTGGGCACCCAGAACGCCACCGCCTGGGCAGAAGAAAAACTTTTCCAGATTATCAACCATCGTTACACTAACAAACTGGCAACGGTCATCACGACCAACCAGAAGATGGAGGAAATCGATGGACGCATCAGCTCGCGCTTGATGGATCCGGAGCTGGTAACGCCGGTCATTATCAATTCGCCGGATTACCGGTCATCTCTGCGTGATAGCAGCCAGTCGCAGGTTTCATCTCTCGAGTACTACTCTAAAAAAACGTTTAAAACTTTCGAGCGGCGCTTGAGCGAAAAACTTTCTCCGGAAGAGCAAATAAATCTGGATAGAGCCGTCCAGGATGCCCAACAATTCGCTGATAAACCGAATGGTTGGCTTGTTTTTATGGGTGGTTTTGGCACCGGCAAGACCCACCTGGCAGCAGCCATTGGAAATTACCGGCACAGCGAAGGCGATGCCCCCATGTTTGTGGTAGTGCCTGATTTATTGGATCACCTGCGAGCCACATTTTCTCCGAATAGCTCGGTCTCCTACGATAGTTTGTTTGAAGAAGTCAAGAAGACTAAATTATTAATTTTGGATGATCTGGGAACACAGAGTGCGACGCCCTGGGCACGGGAAAAACTGTACCAGATCTTCAATCACCGTTATATTTCGGAATCCCCTACCGTCATAACAACTTCCCAGCGGTTGGAAGATTTAGACCCGCGCTTGAAAAGCCGAATGTCCGATAGTCGTATCTGTAAACTCTACGCCCTGCAAGTGCCGCCTTATCGCGGCAGCGGGATGGAGGTAAAACCTCGCCGGGTGCGTAAGACAACAGGTAATTCCATATAATAATGATCACAATCCAAACTGAGGCCGTTCATGACCGATTTGATTTACCAGACTGACAGTTATATCAAAACGTTCACAGCGAAAATCACTGCCATTGATGAAGCCAATCGCGCCGTCTTGCTTGACCGGACCGCCTTCTATCCGGGTGGGGGAGGACAGCCAGCCGATACTGGCGAGCTGATCATTGGCAACCGTATCTATCCGCTGCCGCGGGCTCGTAAAGCGCCCGAAGGAATCTGGCACAACCTGGCTGGCGAAGAGCCGTTGCCAGAGCTAGGGTCAGATGTGGAAGGGCGAATTGATTGGGAGCGACGCTACCAGCTCATGCGTACGCATACCGCCATGCACATTTTGTGCGGGGTAGTCTTTCGCGATTATGGGGCGCAGGTGACCGGCGGCGATATGGAGCCGCTCAAGGGTCGAATGGATTTTGAGTTCGAGAATCTCAGCAAGGAATTGGTGGGGGTTATTGAAGCAGCGGTAAATGTTGAGGTAAGCAAGGCTCATCCAGTGCGTGTAGATATCCTACCTCGCCAAAAGGCTTTTGAGATTCCTGATCTGATCCGCACTAAGATCAATCTGCTGCCGCCTCAGATACAGGTCGTGCGGATTGTTGAGTTGGTCGGTCTGGATTTGCAGGCCGATGGCGGTACCCATGTCCACAATACGTCCGAAGTGGGTGCTATGCGGGTGGTAGATTACAAGAGCAAGGGCAAGATCAATAAACGAATTTATGTTGAGCTGGAGTAAAACAGGTTATTCTGCCGCAAATTCTCCAACCTCGACCGGATTGAGAGCATTCAGCAAGTCCTTTGATTTCATCATAATAGCCACACCTCGTTCACCTGAGCCGAGCGAGATTTCTACTTCGTCTACAACGCTCTGGTCGACCAGGATTCGCATGGCTTGTGGCAGGCCAAACGGTGAGACGGTTCCGATGTGGTAGCCAGTTACCTTTAAGACTTCATCTTCGCTGGCCATTGTCAAACGCGAGCGGCCCAGGTAGCGGCGCAGCGCTTTCCAGGAAACCTGTCGGCCACCTGTAATCAACACCATCAAGTATTCGTCCTGTTCCAGGCGGAAAACAATGCTGCGTACCACCTGTTCGGGGCGCTGGCTGCGCTGGGTAGCAGCCTCTTCAACGGAGTTAACCGGCTGGGTATGGCGAAAGACCCGGTGAGGAATCTGACGGGCATCTAAAATTAGCGCCACCGGTGGTAAATCATCTGGTGTGTTCATATCTCTTACCTGAAGTCTTTATGTAGTTTTAATGTCTAATTTACGCATAATTAAGCGCTTATTTATGGTATCTCATAACGAGCGACTTAGAATGATTGTACCAAATAAACAATCTAATCTAATCTATTCAGGGAGAAAATAAAATGTATCGCAATCGTATCGTGCTACTATCATTAGTGTTACTGTTAGCGGTAACCTCCTTCGGATTTACCGGCCGTCCTAACGCCATGGTCATTAGCATTGACCGTCCGTTGATATGTCCCCACGGTTATCATTTGGTACATGGCACAGGTATATTTTCTTGGACCTGTGTGCAAAATACCAGCAATAACGACACACCTTTCATTCAGAATAACCTGGCCACGGTAAAGGTTTCTCCTGAACTGGCCGCTGCGTTGGCGCTTTTTGGTCAACCGGCCGGAACGGTGGTTACCAATGTTTCTGGTTTGTATACCGGCACCATTCCGCCTTATTATGAAGTTACCATCGTTGACGGGAATTACGTAAAGACAGTTTATATCGACGCCAGGAATGGCAATATCCTGCCACCGCAATATAACCACCCCATATATTCGATCCTAGGTATATATTAATAAATAATCGTAAAATTTGATCGATCCAATCCCTCCCGATCCAATCGGGAGGGAATTTATTAACCTGAGGGAGACAGATTGGGTTAGAATATTGCAGGCTTTTTTATCATTTCAGATGTTTTCTGGAGGGATCTATGCAATATCGTACCTTTGGGCGAACGGGTTGGCGTGTTTCCGCCGTCAGCTTTGGAGCCTGGGCAGTTGGCGGAAGCTGGGGCCAGGTGAACGATGATGAGTCGATGGCAGCGCTACATAAAGCGGTCGACATGGGTATCAATTATTTTGACACGGCAGATGTGTATGGGGATGGGCGCAGCGAGCAACTGATGGCACGCCTGCGTAAAGAGCGCAAAGAACCGATCTACATCGGCACAAAGGCCGGGCGTCGCCTGGAACCGCATGTGGCCAGCGGTTACAACCGCCAGAACCTGACTGCTTTTGTGGAACGCAGCCTGAAAAACCTGAATACCGAACGCATCGATCTGATCCAACTTCATTGTCCACCCTTTGAGGTATATTACATGCCCGAGACATTTGGGGTACTGGACGATCTGGTGAAGCTGGGCAAGCTGCAATATTACGGGGTGAGTGTGGAAAAGGTCGAGGAAGCGTTGAAGGCAATTGAATATCCAAACGTCCAATCGGTGCAGATCATCTTCAATATTTTCCGCCAGCGGCCGGCCGAACTGTTTTTCCAGGAGGCAGTACGTCGTCAAACCGCTGTCATTGCTCGGGTCCCATTGGCATCCGGTATGCTGACTGGAAAATTGAAGCCAGATACACACTTTGAGCAGGACGACCATCGGGCTTATAACCGGCACGGCGAATCATTCGACCGGGGCGAGACCTTCTCCGGCGTAGATTATGAGACCGGCTTACAGGTAGTAGAAGAGTTGCGCCCATTGGTACCGCCAGGTGCCAGCATGGCTCAATTTGCATTGCGCTGGATTCTGATGTTTGATGCGGTTAGCTGTACAATTCCCGGGGCAAAAAGGCCCTCTCAGGTTGTTGATAACGCACGCGCTGCCGATTTGCCGGCACTGACGGGTGCAACCATGGCAACAGTGGAAGAAATTTACGACAGCCGGATACGCCCATTAGTGCATCAATATTGGTAAGATTATTTTCTGGTCAGTATGACCCTGCCGCTGCTGGCTCGCAGCAGCTCCTGGGAGGCGATTCTGACCAGGG
The DNA here is from genome assembly GCA_035315125.1 of Anaerolineaceae bacterium. Taxonomy (GTDB): domain Bacteria; phylum Chloroflexota; class Anaerolineae; order Anaerolineales; family Anaerolineaceae; genus DATFYI01. Next base: position 13,063 of record DATFYI010000132.1, read on the forward strand.
AATTTTCGCTGCTGCCGCCACTTTAGACGAATTCTTTTTCCAATACACGCGGGTCGATCAGGACTGTGGCTGAATAATCAAAAGAGGGCGTGCCACCACAAGGCTAGCCGGTCAGCGCCAGGATTTCCTCGGGTTTTGCCAGGCGAGGTGGGGGGATACCCAAGGCGGCGCCGATGTGCTAGCGACTGGCGCGATCTTCTCATTTGACGATCGCAACCAGCATATTCCCGCTGTTGGTTATAAGGAAGATATTTTTGACAATGTCTTCTGCAGTGGCATACACTGCCTGTGCTGCCTCTGCAACCGAATGACAGGATTGGTCGAACGAAAGATGTTCGGCCTGAATATGGTTTTCCTGAATAAACGATTTAATTTTATCTTCGTACAGGTCCAATTCATTTACCTAGGACAGTTCGCGTGACATGAGCACCAGATTGGGTCGCAAGACCCAACCGGTTTGTTTCCAAAAGGCCTGGCCAGCCTGGTTGGCGGAATAGACAAAGATATGGCACTTGTCGATGCCAACGGCTTTCAGGTGGGACATGCAGTGCTCTACCAGCGCCTGGCCGATGCCCTGGCGGCGGTAGGCCGGCGCAACGGCCAGATGGTGTAGATAACCGCGCCGCCCATCATGCCCGCAAAGCACAGCGCCGACCAGAAGTGCCTGATCCCGGGCCACAAAGCTGTAACCGGGGTTGCGAGCCAGGTAGGCCGAAATCGCTGGCAGAGTATCGGCTGCACTCAGACCAATTCCCTCGCAGTTCTGCCAAAGAACGATCACGTCCGGGTAATCCAGGACGGTCATTTCATCATAATGTATGCTCACGACTTACCCCGCACCGGTTAACCGTTGAAGTCCTGTTTATTTTCGATCGGCACCCCGCTGTTATCCTCCGCAAAAAGGTGCTTGACCGGCCCGGCTTCGTAGGCTTCTACCAGGGCCGTTTTCAGACAGCTTTTTGCCAGTTTTGCGCGCACAAAGTGATCCTTCTCGCCGCATTCAATCAGAAATACCTTTGGCAGATAGTTTTGATCGAGGACCAAATGGATGTAATAGCCGGTATTGTAAAAAAAACGAATGGGGAACAGAACCACCTGCCAGGTCAAAATTGCGCCTGGAACGCCATTCCTTTCCACCAGCCGGGCTTTGACCTGCCAGTGATTGTTTTTCTCATTCCAGGTGGCCTCGGCCATGTGAGCCAGTAAGG
>DATFYI010000133.1:0-5446 GCA_035315125.1 Anaerolineaceae bacterium
TTACCATTTTGGTAAGCGTTTTGATTTTTCTGCCAACCATTTATTGGATGTATCTAAGAGTGCCCGAAGCGCGGCCTCTGATGGAAATTATCACCATTCTGCCCTTTATTATCCCCGTGATTGTTTTTGCGTTTGGGCTGATCCGCACATTTTCTGGACCGCCCCTGCAGCTTACGCTGACGCCTTTTAAAACAGATATTTTAATTACAATTGGCTATGTGATTATTTCCATGCCGTATATGTACCGCGCCATTGATGCCGGTATGCGCACCATTGACGTTCGCAGTCTGACCGAGGCTGCTCAAAGTCTTGGATCAAACTGGTTCCAGATACTCTACAGCGTCATTTTTCCAAACCTGCGCTTCGCAATTTTAAGCGGTTCGTTGATTGTCTTTGCTACGGTCATCGGCGAGCTCATCCTGGGTGATTTCTTAGTGCGTCCGGCTCTCGGTCCTTATATGGTGCAGGTTGGCCGTGACACGGCGTACCAACCGGCTGCTATGGCAATGTTGAGTTGGGGACTGACCTGGATTTGCCTCGGGATCATCCAATTTTTTGGCCGGGGTGTCAACAGCCAGGAAATTGTCAGTCGCTAACAAAATAAAAGAGGTAAAAAATGGATTATCTTGAACTTATTCATATTAATAAAACTTTCGCCGATACCACTGTAGTTCATGATTTTAATCTCAGTGCACAGCAGGGTGAATTTATTTCTTTATTAGGGCCCAGCGGCTGCGGTAAAACCACTACGTTGAGGATGGTGGCCGGGTTTGAGTTTCCTTCCTCCGGCACCATCAAACTGAACAACAAAGAATTGACAAATACTCCTCCCAACAAACGCAATGTAGGTATGGTGTTTCAATCTTATGCCTTGTTTCCAAATATGTCCGTAGCAGAAAACATCGGTTATGGTCTGAAGATAGCCGGTAAATCAAAGGAAGAAATCAACCAAAGGGTTACCGAGATGCTGTCGTTGATCCATATGGAGGACTTTGGGAAAAGGTATCCTGCCAGACTTTCCGGCGGGCAGCAACAGCGCGTGGCGCTGGCGCGTGCGCTGGCCATTCGCCCGCACGTACTATTGTTGGATGAGCCGCTCTCTGCCCTGGATGCCAAGATTCGCGTTGAGCTGCGTCAGGAAATCCGCCGCATCCAGCAACAACTGGGTATCACAACAATTTACGTCACGCACGATCAAGAAGAAGCACTTTCAATTTCGGACCGGATTGTGGTCATGAATGAAGGTAAAATAGAGCAGATTGGCTCTTCGACAGAGATTTATAATTTCCCGCAAACTGAGTTTGTCGCCAAATTTGTTGGGCAAATTAATCTGCTGCCGGTGGACGTGGTAAATCCGACCGAAGGTGTGGTAAGACTTGGACAACAGATCATCAAGGCGGGGCAGTTTGGCCATCTCAACGGGAACCCCATCCGCCTGGCAGTTCGCCCCGAGGAATTAGATCATGGATATGTTGAGGGTGCAAATAACTTATCCGGAAAAGTTGAATCTATCTCCTATTTGGGCTCCATCGTCCGCATTCGCCTGGACATTGAAGGGCATCCCGTCTCGATGGATGTCTTTAATGAAAGGAAACTCAGCATCCCTGCCGTAGGCGAACCGTACCAGGTGACCTTTGCCGTGGATGCCTGTTGGCTAATCTAAAGGAGAATTCAACTGATGGTTAACTTACCCTCATGGAAAGATAAAGCGCTGTTTACACCCGGGCCGCTGACTACCAGCCAGACGGTCAAGCAGGCCATGCTGCACGATATGGGTTCGCGCGACACCGAATTCATTAATATTGTCCAGGATGTCCGTCGAAGATTGGTGGCGTTGTGTGCGTCACCGGACGAATATACCACCGTACTGATGCCGGGTAGCGGTACCTTTGGAATTGAAGCAACGCTTTCTTCCGTCATCCCCCCGGATGGTAAATTGCTGGTTCTCATTAATGGAGCATACGGCGCCCGCATCCATAAAATTGCCGAGGTGCAGCGCATCCAGAATACAAAATTGGTCTACACTGAAAATGTCCAACCTGATCCGGTCGAGATGCGGCGGGCGCTGGATAATGACCCTGCTATCACCCACGTGGCGGTGGTCCATTCTGAAACGACCACCGGCATTCTTAATCCCATCGAAACCTACGGCAAAATTGCTAAGGATCATGGCTGTATCTATATTGTCGATGCAATGAGCAGCTTTGGGGCCTACCCAATCGACTTGAAAGAATGCGCGGTTGATTATCTCATTTCTTCCGCCAATAAGTGTATTGAAGGCGTTCCGGGTTTTTCATTCATTCTTGCTCGAAAAGAAGCACTTAAAAGCATTCGTGGATATGCCAGAACGCTTAGCCTGGATTTATTGGCGCAATGGGAAGGTTTGGAAGGAGATGGACAATTTCGGTTCACACCGCCTACGCACGTAATTTTGGCTTTTCACCAGGCAATGCTTGAGCTCGAACAAGAGGGGGGCGTTCTGGGGCGCGCTGAACGGTACAAACAGAATTATGAGATTACTCTGGCAGCCATGCAAGAGATGGGTTTCCAACCCTACGTGGAAGAAAGCAAACGCGGTTATTCTATTACATCGTTCTATTATCCCAAGCATCCCAATTTCAATTTCCAGAAATTCTACAAGAGTTTGAGCGACAAAGGACACATCATCTACCCTGGCAAACTCACCCATGCGGATTGTTTCCGCATCGGTCATATTGGACGTTTGACAGCCATGGATGTGCGCGCCTTAATGGCGGCGATTACTGAAACGCTCAAAGAAATGAACATCACCCTTACCGAAAAAATCGAGGAATAACAATGGAATTCATTTTTCGTCGCAGCTACCGCGGACCGGTGAAGGCGGTTGTCTTAGATTGGGCAGGAACTGCCGTAGATTACGGCTCTTTTGCGCCAACCGCGGTTTTCTTACGTTTGTTCGAAAGTCGTGGTGTAAAGATCACCCCGGCTGATGCACGTTCCGGTATGGGCCTGATGAAAAAAGATCATCTGCGCACCATTCTCGCTCGCCCTGCTGTAGCCGAAGCTTGGATAGTGGTTCATGGCAGACCGGCCTCAGAGCAAGATATTGATGACCTTTTCAATGACTTCGTCCCCATGCAGCTTGCTGTGTTAAAGGATTATGCAGAACCCATCCCGGGATTGTTGGATGTCATTAAAGATATCCGTGGGAATGGGATTAAAATTGGCTCTACCACCGGATACATCCGTTCTATGATGGATGTACTCGCCCCAGAAGCAAAGAAGAACGGTTATGAACCGGATTGTATCGTTTGTCCGGATGAAGTTCCGGCCGGTCGTCCCTTCCCATGGATGTGTTATCAGAACGCAATGCAGTTGGGGGTTTATCCGATGCAAGCCATGGTTAAAGTTGGAGATACTTTACCGGATATCGAAGAAGGTTTGAATGCTGGCATGTGGACCGTGGGAATATCGCTCACGGGAAATTTACTCGGGATGAGTGAAGCCGAGGTAGCTGAATTGTCAGCCGAAAGACGTATAGAAACCTGCAATAAAATTGAAACACAACTTTATCAGGCCGGTGCGCATATTGTAATTGATGGCATTTGGGATCTGCCGGATGCATTGGATGAGATTGAATATCGAATTTCAGCGGGAGAACGTTTGGATTAATAAAACTAAAATAAACTATAGCATATACGGCCCCTTTTGATTTACGAATCGAAAGGGGCCGTTGACATTCTTATCGGTGGAGCGGTTAATACTAGCAGGTAAGCTGGATATTGATTTTAGAGAATTGTTGGTGATTGGGGTTATCGATGAACACTGCTTCCCAACCAGTGTAGCTTGCAGATAGCTGCCAGGAAGTGGTGATCGTTTGGGTGCCGGGGCCTGTGAAAGTCAGGCTGCCACTGGGTCCGGTGGAACCATCGCTGCGAACCCAATGATAGGTGACGGTGCCAGCGGCTGTGGTAGTAATATCCGCGCTGAAATTGAATGTGTTTTTGCAAGTTCCCCCACTCACCACCACACTCGCATGATCCACAGATCCATTGACATGGTTGACTGCAAAATGCGCCGGTGTGGGTGTTCCGGGCCCGGTGGTGGCTGAAGGGGTCGGACCAACCACAATTTGTACCCAGAAAGGTGAATTGGCGTTGGGGTCGAGTCCGAAACTGACCCCATTGCTATCTTGAAAATCCCAATAGCCCTTATAGCTACCGTTGTTATTCGGCGATCTCAGGGTCACCGAGAGATTTATTTGCTGGTTAGGCGCAACTGAGCTTGGCAGGTTGATCGAGGCAGGGCCTCCCATGGAGTCCCCATTGACAAAAACGAGCTTATAACTGGTGGACCAGGTACAGGTTCCGGTGTTTTGCAAAGTCCAGGTCTTAGTGAAGGTGGTAGAGGGCGCCACAACAGAGCCGTCCGGATAATTTACGTCACTTATAAATGCAGCGCGGTTGCAGGGGGTGGCCGCCACTATCGGAATGGGAGTTGAAGAGGCGGCAGAAATTGAGGTGGCTGCGGACGTGGCTGTCGATTGGTTTTGAGGCGGAATGGTCGGTACAACGGTTTGGTTTGAATTGGTCGGAAATGCAGTCGTGGCTGGTACCGTAACCGAGGATTGTGGAGCGAATTGAGTGGTCATGGCGATCACCGTCAACGCTGCTGCAGTATTGACTTCATTTGGACCTGCGGTGGTCGTGGCGCTATTGGTGGGCAGGTTGCAGCCGCTGAGCAACAGGGCAACCACCACCACAATGTTAACTGTTGCCAGGGTTCTTTTCATTTCTTCTCCTGATTTCATCTTTATTGATAATGTCTGGTGAAAGATTGACTCTTATTATAACAAATTCATTTAGAACAAGATGAATGGATCCGGGTTTGTATAATCCTTTTTATGCTATCCATAGACGAATCTGGCGCGCATATCGTTCCCGGATGCGGTAAAATTAGTGAGACGTTCATCCAGAGAGGCAGCTATGCACCCGAAACGAATTAATTCGATCCTGATTATCCCACTGATCATGCTGACTATGATGAGCTGTTCATTTCTTGGCCGGTCGATCAGTATTTTCCCAACCTCATCTCCCTCCCAGACCGCCTTCCCAAGCCAAATGCCGGCGCCTTCCCAGTTTCCGCAGTCCACTCAAATATCGTCTGCCAATCAGTCTACGCCAGTAGTTGAAAACAGCCCTTCTACCGTTCCTATAGTCGGTGATCAAACCTATATCAATGTCTACAAACGGGTAAACCCTTCGGTTGTACATATTCGGGTGGTTCTGAGCACCAGCAGCAGTTCTACCAGTAGCTCGCCGTTTGTCATCCCAAATCTGCCAAACTTCCCCGGTTTTCCCAGTTCAACCCCTCAGGCTCCCTCTGGTGCCATTCCGGACCAGGCGATTGGCTCAGGATTTGTATATGATACCCAGGGGCATATCGTCACCAATAACCATGTTATCAG
>DATFYI010000134.1:0-7368 GCA_035315125.1 Anaerolineaceae bacterium
CAACCGCCCCTCAATCTTTCCTTGCGGGCGCGTCTTTCCGCACCCGGCCTGCCGGGCACCTGGGGATTTGGCTTCTGGAACGATCCTTTCAATGCCAGCCTGGGTATAGGCGGCACCGCCCGGCGTACACCCGCCCTGCCCGATACCACCTGGTTTTTCTACGGCTCTCCCGCCAACTATCTGGCCTTTCGCGACGACCATCCAGCACACGGCCTGCTAGCCGCCACCTTTGCCTCGACCGATATACCGCCTTTCCTCTTGGCCCTGGCATTACCGTTGGCACCGCTGCTGGCCTGGCCGCGCTCGGCCAGGCTATTCCGCCGCTTGACCAGAGCCATTATTCGTGAAGACGCAGCCCAACTGCAAATCGACGTGACAGAATGGCATGATTATCGCCTGGAACTGGAGCTTCGGCAAGCGCGCTTTCTATTGGACGGCCAACACGTCTTCGAGACGCCCGTAGTTCCTCGCTCTCGTTTGGGTTTCGTTTTATGGATCGATAACCAATTTGCCGCCTTTCCGCCCGACGGCCGCCTGCGTTTCGGCACGCTGGAAAATCCGGCGCCGGCTTGGCTGGAAATTCAGGATATTAAAATAGAAAGCCGAGCGTAAGTGTTACGCTCGACCCTTTGATTCGAATTTACAGGCTGGCTTCTCTAAATAGCCTTGATCACCAGACTCAGGATCAGTCCCAGCAAAAACAGGGCGCCGTAGCCTTTGTTCTGCAAAAAGGCCGAAGCCGAGAACCACAGCGGCCAGGTGTCAGCCGGATAATCGGCCGGACGCTCGGCCGGCTTGGGTTTCAGGAAGATCGGCAGCACTGTCTTCATATTATAGAGCGCCAGCAGCACGATCAGCATGACCGGCGAGAAATAACCGCCGATCACCAGATAAACCAGGGTCAGATATTGCAGCGCCATCATAACCAGCGCCGTATAGCGGGCCGCCTTCTCGCCAATGATGACCGGCACGGTGTAGATGTGCTTGGCCTTATCCTGCGGCAGCTTGTCGATGTGCTTGCCGAACAACACCGTGGTTGGTCCAAAGGCATACGGCAGGCTGGCGATCACCACATTCCAGTCCCAGTGCCCGGTAATGACGAAATACCCCCCTGCGATCATCAGCGGCCCCCAAATCACGATCACCGCCAGCTCGCCCAGCCCGATGTATTTGAGCGGAAAAGTGTAGAATAGCACGAACAACACGCCGACCGCCATCAAAATCAATGCCAGCGTGCCTCCGTAAATCACCAGCGGGATGCCGGCTGCCACCGCAATCAAACCGGTCACCGCAATGTAAACCAGCTCCTGGCGGATAGTCATCAGCCCCTGTTGCACCGGCTGTGGACCGTACAGGGTGCGGAAATAATTGTCCTTATCCACCCCGCGTGAGTAATCGGTCAGATCGTTGACCATGTTATTGGTGGCATGGGCAAAAATCAGCCCGATGGCCAGCAGCAGCCAGCGGCCAAAATTGAATTCACCTGCCCGAATCGCCAGCAGACCGGCAATGGCGGCCGAGAAAAATGTCATAATCAATACGGCGGCGCGGGTCGAGACCAGCCAGCGCGAAATCACATCCAGGTGGTCCCACTCATCTTTTTCCAACCTGGGAATAACCTGCAGCGCCTTTTTCCACATCGATACGTTCATATCAATCCCACTCCTGATTGCATGAATAACAAATCGGACAATTTAGTGAATTATAACGCTATTTGTCAATGTTAGATAGCCAAAATAAACCACCCTGATCGATCTTGTCAAATTCTAGATGGTTTTCCATCTAGAATTTGGATCGCGGAATTAGCCTATCCGGTTACTCAACACGATCGATTGCCGGGTCAGGCTGCTCACCCAGCAACTCCACCCAGGCTTTCTTTAGACATGGGTAATTCTTGGCAGCTTCGGCCAGGCTGATAAACGCCACGATATTGTTAACGAAACGGTCTGCGAGCGTTGGGTTGATGATTTCGTCAGCGGAATTAAGTGCCTGGTGAACCATAGCAAGCGAGAACATATCCGGGAAAACCCGTGCGCCCAGATGCTCGAGCGGGATGCGCAGCGACCATAGGCCCCGGTTGCCGCCGGCCATCAACAGAACATGTCGTTCGTTAAATGGCTGGGGCCGGTAACGAGATACCCAGTCAATCGCATTTTTGAGCACTCCTGGCATGGAGACATTATATTCTGGTGAGACAATAATAAATGCATCATTGGCCTCCAGGCGGCGATGGAACTCTGCCGCCCCAGGGGGAAATCCTTGCCTAACCTCGCTGTCCTGATTATAAGAGGGACAGTCAAAATCTTCCATTGAAGCCATATCCACCTTTCCGCCGTTCTTTTCAACCGTCCGGGCGGCCAGCCCCGCCAAGCGGGTGTTAAGGGATTCACCCCGCAGCGAAGCAGAAAACACCAAAAACCGTATCGACTCAGGTGGTGATGGTAAGTTGGGATTATAGGATGTTATTGCCATTGGATCCTCCAATTGAAAATTCAAGAGATCTGATTTCCAAGGCACACTACCGGCATGGCCGCAACAACATTAATAGAATAAATACATGGAAACCGCCCTGCCTGATATTAGTATGAAGGCCATTTAATTAGGCCAGCGTATGAATGCGCCAGTTACCGGGTTATACCAGCAACACATTGACCGATTTACTGGATATGCTGCTCCACAACTTCAACAATCTCGGGCAGGTCAATACTCAATCTTTTAAGAGTTTCGACGGTTGGAATCCCATTACTCGTCCAGCCACGACGTTTATAGACCACATCCATCAGCGTGTTGTAGCGATCTTCGCGATATTTGCGCATCGCTTTCATTTTTTCTTCAGTGCTCATGCCAACCGGGTTAACGCCGACGTCCTCCAGTAATTGTTTGTCGTAGCGTTCAGAGCGCGACTCATATTCTATAACTGTGGCCGGCCCCATGGCGCGATAAGGCGGGATATCCGATTCACGGGTTCCAAAACCCATACGCAGGTTGAACACCCTTTGGAACTGGTACACCCTTTCAGATTGGCGCATCAGGTCATCCAGCGTAACCTTCTGACCGGTTACACCTTCATGGAGCCAGGTATAATTCTCAATATGCTCAGGCACCTTGGCTGGCTCCTTGGCAGTTTTATTGCTTTCCGGGATGATATCATTCCATGGCAGTTTGCACAGTCCGTGCAGGCTGAACCAGGTGCGCCAGATTGGGAAGAAATACAACGCTTCGGCTTTATGCTCAAAAGTGGGAATTTGTTTCAAAACCTGGTCCATGAAAATCAGCCAGGCTTCATCGTGCTGTGGGCCTTTTGTGGCAAGCGCATAACCGCCCTGTTGGGCAAGCGATTCTTTTGACATGTATTCGGATATTTCCAGGCCCTTTACTTCCATTCCGATATCCTTCAGTAAGGCTGGGTCGGCATGGTATTTCTCGAAAAAGATCTTTTTCATGGCCCGTACACCCTGGCCGATCGTCAGGCCAAAGCCTTCGCCGCGCGCAATCTGATGCAGTATTTCAAACACCACGGCAGAATTTCCCCAGGTTAATTCCAATCCTCCGGTGATCTCTTTATTTAATATGCCGTATTCATAACATTCCATCGCAAAGGCCATCGAGTTGCCAAAAGAAATCGTGTCGATGGCATAGGTGTCGCAGTAAAAATTGATTTCACATATCGATTGGATGTCAAAAATCCCAAGGTTCGAACCCACTGCCCCCAGCGTTTCATATTCGGGCCCGTTTACAAAAACCACCTGTCCGGCGTAAGGTCCGGATTGGACATGGACGTGGGGCACCCCATGACCGCAGGCCAGTGTGCATCCAAACCAGCAGTTATCCGGCCCGCGTTTGTCAAATTCTTGCTTCCAGGCTTTCCCGCCGATTTGCAGTGCATGCGGATCGCCGCCAAACCGGAAATTCTGGCAAGGTAGCAAATCAAATTCATCCATGATGTCTACCAAATGGGGAGTGCCAATCGTGCGCATCTCATTCTGAATGTCGTCAAATTGCACAATTTCTTTATTGATTCGTTGCCCGGCCTTGCGGATCAACGCCAGATCGGCAACGCCATTATTATCTCCGGTCAGATTGCTGTATTTAACCACGATCGCCTTTATTCTTTTATCCCGAAATACTCTTCCTGAACCCCCACGCGCTGCTTGCTTGAAGCGAACTTCGTCTCGCCTCGGATCATAGTAGCTGATATTTAAACCACACAACGGGCTGTAATCGGCCGCCCTGCCTGCCGATACAACCGATACACCCTTCCATTGATTGGGGTTTTTTGCAAATCTTTCTGTCAATTGACGGCTGAGTATATGCGTATCATAAATATCCAGTTGCGCTTCCTGGATGGATACTTCGCCGTTATCGCCGTCGATATAAATGATGACATCCTTTTTAGCTTTCCCCTGAATTTCAATTGCGTCCCAACCGGAGAATTTTAAATAGGGGCCAAAATATCCGCCGCTGTTGCTATCAATTACGGAATGCGTTTCCGGAGAGATGGTTACTACAGTCGATTTGCCGCTGCCCGGATAGGCGGTAATCCCGCCGATCGGGCCGCCGGCGATGACAATTTCATTTTCAGGATCATCCCACTGGGTTTTGGAAGTTATTCCATTCCATAGCAGCCACAAACAAAAACCACGTCCTCCGGTAAACAGCTCTTTCATTTGCTTTGTCACTGGCTTGGCTGAAATAACGTTCGAAGTTAAATCGATCTTAAGCGTCTGACCTGCATAACCGCGCTGTACTGGCTGGACATCATATTTGTAGCTGGCTAATTTCAAGAAATCTTGCTGTTGCGCTTCTAATTCCTGAGTTGTCATAAAAATGCTCCTCTGGGTTTTCTATGAAATTGAAAATAAATCGATTGGGATGGACTTTGAAGGAAGAAACAGCACGAATATCGATTCTGATTACCATGATGGAAACAAGTCATCGCAACGCTTCCAGTGCCTCGTTCATTATATATGAATACCGCCGTCCATTCAACCGAGCATAATAATAAAAAATGCTTGTCAGAAATCACAAATATTTGAGTTACTTGCATTATAATGCCAGCATTCTGAGCGCTTCACACTCCAGGGTGATTCCTTTTCCCCAGCAAACGGAATACCAGCCATGTCAAAAAAACCGATCATGATCATGGGCTGCACCAGTGATGCCGGTAAATCCTTCCTGGTGACCGCCTTATGCCGCCATTTTGCCAACCAGGGTCTTAGGGTCGCCCCGTTCAAAGCCCAAAATATGAGCAACAACGCTGCTGTCACCCCGGATGGTCTGGAGATAGGGCGGGCCCAATACCTGCAAGCCCTGGCGGCCCGCGCCATCCCACAGGCACGCATGAACCCGGTGCTGCTCAAGCCCAGCGCCGACACCTACAGCCAGGTGATCGTGCTGGGCAAGGTTGACTCCGCTATTGCCGCCATGCCCTGGATGGAACGCAAGGCTCAGCTTTGGCCGGTGGTCTGCCAGTCTCTGCATACTCTGCTGGAGGATTACGATCAGGTTGTGATTGAAGGCGCCGGCAGCCCGGCCGAGATCAACCTGCGCGCAGGTGACATCGTCAACATGAGTGTGGCGTTGGAATGCCAGGCCGACGTCTTCCTGGCAGTCGACATTGACCGCGGCGGGGCTTTCGCCCACCTGCTGGGCACCTGGAGCTGTCTGGCGCCGGATGAGCAGGCCCTCATCAAAGGCTTCGTGCTCAACAAATTCCGCGGGGATCAGGCCCTACTTGGCAACGCCATGAACTGGCTACAAGAGCGCACCGGCGTAAGTACCGTCGCCATTATTCCATTGGTCCGGCATTGCCTGCCCGAGGAAGATACCCTGCACCATCGCGCTCAACCGGTTCTGGGCCAAATCAACATCGCTTTGCTGGTCTATCCCTACGCCAGCAACCTGGATGAGTTCGACCCACTCATCTACGAACGCGGCGTCACTGTGGTGCCCATCCGTGACTTCACTTCTTTATCAAGCTACGACGCCGTCATCTTACCTGGTAGCAAGAACACCGCTGAGAGCCTGCGCTACCTGCGCCAGACCGGTCTGGCAAACGAAATCAGCCGGGCAGCCAGTGCTGGCACAACCATCCTGGGCGTTTGCGGCGGGATGCAGCTTTTGGGTCGCCACATCTACGATCCGGCCCAGATCGAAAGCGGCGATATCGACGGCCTGGGTCTGCTCGATCTGACCACTACCTTGGGAATCGATAAAACCACCCGCCAACGTCAGGTGGATTGGAGTAGAGGCGGCCAGGTTCAGGGATATGAGATCCACCATGGCGTGTCCCAGTCCGGTCCGCTGGCGCAAGTCTACCTGGCTGAGCAGTTGGGCTGGCAGCAGGGTAACGTTTACGGCGTTTACCTGCACGGACTGATGGAAAACACGCCTTACCGGCAGCGCTTCCTGAGCCAACTTGGCTGGCAGGGTCAGGCTGAGGATTGGCGTGCCATTCTGGATGCCCAAATTGAAAAAGTGGCCGCTGTGATTGAAACATCGGGCTGGTTCACCAGCACTGATAGCTAGAACATTATTCTCATATTTAATTTACAACTTAATCTTGCTATAATAATCACAGGTAAAAAGAAAATGAAATGGTTCGCGCTTTTCAATGCTGCCGGGTTTGGCAGTAGCGACTCAACTTATTCCCAATGGCATCAAAGTATCCGGTTGATCAGCCGATGGATAGCAATCTCGCCGAGATAAGAGAACTAAACCGCCAGGCCTGGGATCTTTGCAAAAAGGACGGTCCCAAGGCACTCCAGTTAGCCAGGCAGGCCCAGGAAATGCTTTCCAACTGTGTCCAGGCCGAGCCTGGAGATCATTTTAACTGCCTCAGAACCCAGACCTACTGCTTGGATATGCTCAGCAAACCGGCGGAAGCTCTTCCAATCGGATTGAAGGCCAACGCTTTGGCTGAGCAAATCGGCGAAAAATATTTGATCGGCAGCATTCAAAGCATTCTGGGTAGAATCTACTGGCACATCGATGATTATCCCACCGCAATGAATTATTACCTCAATGCTTTGAAATTGGTTCAAACCGAAAGCCATCCCGACCTAGAAATTTCTCTGATCAACGGCCTGGGCCTGGTGCAATACGGGCTGGAAAATTATAACCAGGCCCTTGACTATTTCAAAACCTGTCTGGAAAAGGCCGGTGAAGATGATTTCACCGGACGGGCCGATGCCAACAATAACATCGCCTACGTCCTGCATATCCTCGGGCGCGACCAGGAAGCCATTGAGTACGGTATGGCAGGCCTGGCTCTGTTTAATCGGCTTGACACCTTCGTTGGCAAGATGGAAACCTTGCACTCGTTGGGCGCTATTCATTTCGCCCTCGGTAATTACGAACAGGCTATGT
>DATFYI010000135.1:0-11058 GCA_035315125.1 Anaerolineaceae bacterium
AGCAGCAAACCTCCTGAACGTAGAACCATCCCCGTGAATTTGATTATTCGTCCGATGCTTGAAACCGATCTGCCTGAAGTTGAAGTATTGGATAGGCTCGCGTTCGACCCATTATGGCAGCACACTCTCTCTTCACTGACCCTGGCGTTCAAACAATCAGCCTATGCTACTGTAGCCGAAATCGACGACCTGACCATCGGTTATCAAATCTGTACCGCTACACCATTTAGCGCTCATTTGGCACGCCTGGCAGTTCGACCGGATCTCCAACGGAACCGTCTGGGACAGGCGATCGTTACGGATCTTCTCTGGCATTTTAAACAGCACAATATCAATCACATCACAGTAAATACTCAAGATGACAATGCGGCCTCGCTGGCTCTCTATAAAAAAATCGGTTTTCTCTTTACCGGTGAAACCTTCCCGGTTTTAATATACCCAGATTGATCAAAAGTTAAATTGTCCTTTACAGGACGTCTCATTTATGGCACAATTTTCAAATTAATTACCGGGAGGTTCGTTTATGAGCAAACGAGAAGAGATGAAGGCCAAACGCCAAAAGGCACAGCGGACACAGAACATTATTACAATCGCGATCATAGCTGCAGCAGCAATATTGATTATCGGAGTTATCGTCTATCCCAATTTAAAACCCATTGGGAATATCGTTGTTCCTGCATCTGGCAATTATCCCCAGGCTGATAAGAATAATTTAGGTGATGCTAATGCTCCGGTTAAAGTTGAGGCATTTGAGGATTTCCAATGCCCATATTGTAAGGCTTATACTCAGAGTATTGAACCCACAATTATCAATAATTATGTCACTACAGGCAAAGTGTTTTATACATTTACACCATTTAGTTTTTTGGATGATCAGGCGGGAAATACTGACCAAGAATCAAAAACTGCTGCAGCAGCTGCCTATTGTGCAATGGATCAGGGCAAATTTTGGCAATATCACGATCTGGTTTACGCAAACCAAACCGGTGAAAATGTAGGCGACTTTACCCAGCGTCGCTTGATCGCCTTTGCTGGTAAATTGGGCCTTGACACAAATCAATTTCAGTCCTGTTTAACCAGCGGAAAATATAAACAGCAGGTGTTGAATGATAAAGCCATGGCTGCTAATAAAGGTGTGAATGCAACACCTTACTTCCTGGTCAATGGCAAATTAGTCGATTCTAGTGGCATTATTCAGGCAATTAACGATGCCCTTGGAGCAGCCAAATAGCTCTTAACAAAAATCATAATTCCTGATCAGGATCTTTTGCCAGAGTTAGATGGCCAGAACCTGAAAATTGATTTTCGGTCAGCTCAAGTGCAAAAAGAAACGATGAAAGACGGTTCAGAAAACGAAGCAAATCGGGATTGGTGATTTGTTGTTGGTGAAACAATTCTGCAACCCTTCGTTCTGACCGCCGAACTGTGGTTCGGGCAACATCCAGCGCCGCTCCTGCCAGTGTATCTCCTGGAACAATAAAATCACCGGGAAATTTTGCAGTGAGCCCGAGATCATTCGTGGATTCTTCCAACCAGCTGATCTGTTCTGAGTTGATCCCTCTGAAGCGCTCGGCATTTTCTGGTGTTGCCGCAATTTCTCCCATTAAAGTGTAAAGCTGGTGTTGTATATGAAGTAACAATTGTTTCGATTTTGGGTCCTGGCAATAGTGGCGCGCCAGACCCAGGGCTGCATTTGCTTCATCCAAAGTCCCGATCGCTTCCAACCTCTGGTCATACTTTGGAACTTTGCTTTTTCCCAAAATGCTGGTATAACCCTCATCCCCTGCTCGTGTGAAAAAAGATGCCATTTTTATTCCTTATGGAAATCAATTAAAGGCGCGATATAAAAACCAACAAGTCTCTTCTGGAAACCCACCTGCTAGGTCAGCTTCCCAAACAAATGGACCCGATGTCGAAAACGACCGTAAGAAATTATCCTGACGTTCCAATCTTACATCTTTATTAATTACCGTTGTACCAATTTCCTCAACTAACAAATAAATGATCACTCTTAACCGGGCTTGAACCGGATAAATTCGTGAATACAATTTCTTATTGGTGGAAAGCTCATCCAAATATACCTGCCAAAGTTGCTGCCGGTCTGTAAATTCACGGAGTGCTTTCCTTTCCCAGTTCGCTCGCCAGCGATCTCGGATCTGTTCGATTTGCTTACAGATACCGGTTAGTTCGGTTTGTTCTGAGTCTGATAAAGAAATCGTCTGTAAACGCCTTAAACTTAGCAGGATATTCCCAATGGACAATTGCGATAATCCAACCGGGCCAATACTCCATTTTACCGGGGTTATTGAACGGTAAATTTCAGGCAACAAGATATATTCAGCCAGAACCTGGTTAGCAAGTTTCAGATAAGTCCAATCGATATCAAGACGGCTCATGATCAGCCCCCTACCAGATTCTCAATCAATGTCCACTGGTAGTTGGCGTCGCTTCGGTTTGGGTTGGCCTTTTGGCTACCAGGAACCAATCTAACACCGATGCAAAACGGTCACTTGTATCAATAAGGGGTCCCATTCGAACTCCTTGGATCTGTTGGTCAACCGCATAGGTATAAACCGGATAATACAGCGGTAAAGAAGGTAATTGCTGGCTGAAAATTACCTGAAAATTGCGATATAAACGAGTTCGATCAGATAAATCTGTGGAAATGCGTGCCTGCTCAAGATATTCACTGGCCGTTCGATCATTCCATTGTGAATAATTCTGCCCGCCAGTCGCCTGCGCTTGATCCCAAAATGGATAAGGATCTGGGTCTGGCGAGCGCGATAGATTCAAATCAACCAGGGCCGCCTGGTATTTTCGTTGACCCAATTCTGCATTGACCAACTGGTCATAAGGCTCGGCATCCAGGTCCACCTTAGCGCCCAAAGCAGTCCATTCCTTCTGGATTTCCTGTGCAATTGCCTTGTGCGCATCATCATCCGGATAACTCAAAGTAAATTGCAGTGCTGTATCGCCTTTTTGACGAACAGAGTTTTGATCCCCGGAAAGAACATAACCGGCATTCTTTAATAGATTTTGGGCCTGAGTTTGATCGTACCCAACATGCTCAATACCATCATAATAAGCCCAGGTTCCGGGGAAAATAGGCCCATCGGCCATGATAGCCTGTCCGTTCAAAAAATGGTCAATGATCCACTGACGGTTTAGTCCGAGCAACAGCGCCTGCCTGACATTAGCATCTTGAAAAAAAGGCGATTGCGGATCATTGAGATTGAGCATAATGATAGAAAGCTCAGGCTTTCGGCCCGTATAAATAGCTAGATTCTTTTCTGCTAATACAGATTGTAAAATGTCAGGCGTAACTTCACTGATTCCTTGAACATTCCCTTGCTGATAAGCCTGCAAAGCTGAAGCTGAATCTGGATAGTATCGAAAAATCATTTGCTGAATAAACGGTTTTTTACCGTAATACTTATCATAGGCTGACAGGGATACCCCCGTGATCTTGCCATTTTCTACATTTAGATGATCGAAGCGGAATGGACCGCTCCCAACCGGTTGCATATTAAATGGTGATTTAATCAGATCGTCAAACGAAATGTCTCCGAGAACATGTTTTGGCAAAATGCCAAAGGTCAAATAATCTAAAAAAGGTGCAAATGGTTCAGGTAAAAGGAATTGGAGGGTAGTGTCATTGAGCCCTTTTACCTCAATATCCTTCCAAAATGCCTGGACATCCGAAGGAAATACATCCGTGCTATTTCGCATTAAATTAATCGTAAAGATCACGTCTTCGGCCGTCACGGGTTGACCATCGTGCCAGAATATATCTTTGCGCAATGTAAAGTTATAGATAGTGCCGTCTTGGGAAACGCCCCAGCTCTGAGCCAAATCACCTTGCGGGAGACCATGCTCATCGAAACTAAGTAAACCACTAAAAACAAGCCGGTCAATATCTCTATCGACTGGATTGTAATAATCCAACACCGGGTTAAGACGCTGAGGTGATCCGACTAAAGCTTCGGTATATATGCCGCCTTGAGCTGGCTGTGGAGCAAGATTATTTTGCAAGCCGCCCGGCTGTTCCCCCAGAAGCAAAATACCAACCACCAGACCGGTTAAAAAGATGATGATCAGCTGCCAGCGAAGTTTTTTCATAAGTTGGTAAAATTTAAAGAGGGCGATCTCCCCTTAAAGTGAGTCGCCCTCGCTGATTAGATATTTTGAAGGCGGATAATTTAATAATCCAGATCTACTTGCTAACAATAACTGTGACAATAGTAAGGATGAAAAACAAGGCACTGAGACCAATCGTTATATAAAACAAGGTCTTTTCTATGCCCCGCCTGGCCGAGAAAACACCACCTGTGTCAGAACCCGTCAATCCACCTAACCCAACGCCCTTGTTTTGTAAGATAACGCTGATGATTAATGCGATTGACGTTATAATCAATGCAATATCAAAATAGTCGCTTAGTTTCACTTACATCCTCCTGGAATTTGAAAAGCAAATCCGATTATACCTTTCATTACTTGAATCCGTCAACCACAAATGGAAGAATTGACTGTCAACCTCCACATGCATACCAGATACTCAGACGGCCATGCCAGCCATGCTGAGATTGCCGAAGCTGCTTTACGAGCTGGACTCGACGTCTTCATTGTAACAGACCACAATATATTGGTCAGTGGATTGGAAGGCTACTTTCAAAAAAATGGTAAACGGGTTTTAATGCTGGTGGGTGAAGAGATTCACGACCGGACCAGAAATCCCCAAAAAAACCATTTGCTTGTTCTGGGCGCAAATCGTGAACTATCGACCTTTGGAGCTGACCCGCAAAGTTTGATCGATCAGGTCAACCAGGCAGATGGGCTTTCTATTATCGCTCATCCGATCGACCCGGAATTACCCGGTTTTGATGAACTTGATATTTCCTGGGAAGATTGGTCGGTACACGGTTTCACTGGCATAGAACTTTGGAATGGTTTAAGCGAATTTAAAATCGTTGTTCATAATAAAGCCCAGGCTGCGTTCTATGTTTTTTTTCCTCAATTTCTGCCGCATGGACCACATCCAGATGTAATAAAGAGATGGGATGAGCTATTGGCAAAAGGCCAAAAAATCGTAGCTGTGGGTGGTTCTGATGCGCATGCACTCCCTGAGCATATTGGTCCCCTCTCAAAAACGGTTTTCCCATACGAATATCATTTCAAGAGTATTAATACTCATCTCTTGATACCAAACTCCTTAAATGGCGACCTTCTGGTCGACCGGCGCATGGTTTTGGATGCACTGCGACAAGGGCGTGCCTTTATTGGATATGATTATCCAGAATCTACGCGCGGTTTTCGGTTTACAGCAAATGGTAAAGAAAAAACTGTCGGAATTGGTGAAGAAATTCCATTAGACAACGGTGTGACATTTCAGATCCGTTTGCCCGCTCCCGTTGAATGCAGGCTGGTCAAGGATGGAAAAGTCATCCAGAGTTGGAATAAACGTGATATCTGTTCTTATCTGGCAACCCAACCTGGCATCTACCGGGTTGAATGTTATATTAATTACTTAGGGCAAGCGCGGGGGTGGATATTTAGCAATCCAATTTACGTGCGCAGCAATCCACCCAAGAAACCCAGGTAAACCCTATGGCTATGAATAACATCACTCGCATGTTAGAAGCCCGAAAAGTGACTTTTACAACTTATGAACTTCCGGTCGAAAAATTAGGCGCTCTGAAAACAGCCAGATTGTTGGATGTTCCATCCAATCAAGTTTTTAAAACGATTGTTGTGACCCGCGAAAAACAGGGTAAACCAGTGCTGGCGGTTATACCCGGCACAACCGAAGTGGATTTGAAAGCTCTGGCAGCCTTTCTGGGCGAAAAAAAGATGCGGCTGCCCACTCAACGTGAAGCTGAACAGTTAACCGGACTGCAAGCTGGCGGAATATCCCCTTTGGCCCTGATAAATCGCGGTTTTCAAGTTATCATAGACCAGAGCGCTGTATCTTTCGATCAGATCCACATCTCGGGTGGCCAAAGAGGATTGAATATTCGCATGCCTGTAAAGGCTTTGATCGAAATAACCCACGCCCGATTGGCAATTATTGCCTCTCCTTTGAAAAACCTTTCTGAAGATCTGGAAGATTAAGTTTTTTATTATTTGTGCATTTTTAAGTGGGCAGCATGGCAGACAATGGTTTCATTACCAAAAATTGATTTCTTTTTCAATCGATCACCTGGAAACAGATCAAGGTAATTTTCGATATAATATTAGGATATGAAATCGAAACTCGATAAGATTGAATCCAAAATCCAGACGATCATCGAGAGCAGCGCCAACTTATTCCCCTGGGGTAACCGGAATGATATATTAGCTCATCAACTTGCTGAGGCAATGCAAGAGTCGCTAATTTCGGAAACGAATGGTGGACTGATCGCTCCAAGCCGCTATATCATTTATCTGAACCCTGCCAATTTGCCGTTTTGGGAAAATCATCAGGAAATATTGGACGCTTTGGTTAACGCTTTGCAAGAAGCTGCTCGTGAAGCAGGAATAATTCTTAGAAGCCTGCCAACCTTCAATCTTCTTGCAGATTCAAATCTATCTATTGAAGAAATTCATATTATCGCCTCAAATCCAACTGGGAAAATAGGAGAGACAGCCAGCTTACCTACTTTATCTGAAACGACGAAAGAACCCACTGATCCACGTCCACCGAACGCTGTCTTACTCATCGGTGGAAGCCAGATTTTCCCTCTGCGACAGGTTGTTATAAATATAGGTCGCCGGTTGGATAACCAGGTTGTTATAGACGACCCGCGCGTCTCTCGTAATCATACGCAATTGAGGGCTATTCGTGGGCATTACATTTTATTCGATCTGAACTCAACTGGCGGAACTTATATCAATGGCCAGCGTGTCTTCCAGCAATTACTAAAACCTGGCGATGTCATTTCATTAGCCGGTGTACCCATCATCTATGGGGAAGATGCTCCCACAGCAGCCGGGAATACCGGCGGGTTTACAACAGATATTCCTTCTCCACCCAGTAAATCTTCATAGATACAATCGGATGAGCGCTATTATTGTTCTAATTTTACGTATAATTTTGGCAGCGGCTCTTTATGGTTTCCTGGTTTGGGCGCTGGTGACAATTTGGCGCGAATTAAAAGCAAATAGCGATTTGATCAGCTCTAAAAAGGTACCTTCAATCAGCCTGCTGAGGAATGATGCCGGTACAGAATCAGCCCAGGTATTTGCTTGCTCTGAAATTGTTATTGGCAGGGATCCGGCCTGCGAGTTTTCAATCCCTCACGAAACCGTTTCCGCTCACCATGCCAAATTAAGTTATCACCACAATCAGTGGTGGATAGAAGACCTGCATTCAACCAATGGAACTTTTTTAAATGATGAACGGGTATTTACACCCACGGTAATGATTACCGGAGACGAGCTGCGCTGTGGGCAAATTTATATACAAATTATTATCAATGGAAAATCGTAACTCTTTAATCGATTTTCCTGGCGATTGCAATCAGTGAAGTACCAAACGGAATGCGGATCTGGTGAGATACAAACCAGGCCTCCCATCCAAGCAGCCATGCCATAACTTCATTGACCACCGGTACAATCCGCAGTTCGTTTACCGACATATCGTGGACAAGCTCCTCTTTCTTTTGCTGGCGATTCATCTGATTGCGTCCCGTAACCAGAGGGGATAATTTTCGCACCAACCAGACTACTGGGAAAGTCAAAGCCATGTAATAGCTGATATATTCAACCTGGTAGCCGGCTTTGGATAGTACAGAAGATAATTGATCAATTTCATAGCGACGAAAATGATGACTGGCTTCATCAAAATAAGAAAACAGCGTTTGGTGAGCCGGCACCGTCACAACAATGACCCCATGCTTGCATAACACCTGGCCCAGGTTTTTCAAAACAGCAACGTCTTGCTCCATGTGTTCCAGAACATCAAACATTCCAACTATATTGAAAATTTGCTGGAACGGTGGATCATTCAGATCGCCCTGAACAAGCGAGCAGGTCACCCTTTTGCGGGCAAACTGCAGTCCTTCGGCGAACAGATCCATTCCGACAACATTTCCATCATCGCAGATCTTTTCAAGCATCCGCAGCACATTTCCCGTCCCACAACCAACTTCTAACATCCGGTAGTCAGCCGGTAAAGAATCGATCACCTCACGCAGGCATCCCGCAATTACTTTATTACGGGATCGGAACCAAAAATGGCGATCTTCAGCTAAGAATAATGGGTTAAAATAACCAGGGTCGTAGCTAGTATTCGGTTTTTCTTGTACCTGAGGTTCATTCATCCCGCAAGCTCCTGAGTGATACAACGGCTATGTTTGATTGCTCTAAGGATTCTAACCCAAGATAACTGAAATAATTCGCCCATTTTCAAAAAAAGATATCCAGCCAATCCATTATTCTGAAAAGTGTTAATTGATCCATTTATGAATAAAGACAATTTTGCTTTCGACCTGATTGCTCAAGAGCAGCAAGCACGCGCTGGAATATTCCATACACCACACGGAGATATCCCCACACCTATTTTTGCGCCGGTTGGTACACAGGCAACCGTCAAAGCGGTTACCCCTCAACAATTAGAGGAATTGGGCGCCAGTTTGGTCCTTTCAAACACGTACCATTTATTTTTAAGACCTGGGGCCGACCTGGTGGCTGAAATGGGTGGTTTACACACCTTTATGAATTGGCCTCATCCAATTCTGACCGATTCGGGCGGTTACCAGGTCTTTTCTTTGGCATCTACACGCAAAATTGACGATGACGGGGTGACATTCAAAAGCCATATTGATGGATCAACGCAGCGACTCACCCCTGAAAAATCTATTGAAGTTCAGGAAAAACTGGGCGCAGATATTATCATGTCTTTGGATGAATGTGCTCCACCTTTTGACCGTCAGTATAACGAAATCGCCATGAATCGTACCCACGCCTGGGCCGAGCGCTGCTACCAGGCAAAAACCCGGCCAGATCAGGCGCTATTTGGCATCGTCCAGGGAGGAATCTTTCAAGACCTGCGTGAAAATTCGGCCCAATTTATATCTGCCATAGATTTTCCGGGTTATGCGATTGGCGGTCTTTCCGTGGGAGAAACCAAGCAGGAAACAAACGCTGTCCTCGAATGGATTGATCCAATCTTGCCGCAATCTAAGCCACGCTATTTGATGGGTGTAGGTTCTCCAGAAGATATCATCAATGGTATCTTGCGCGGAATTGATATTTTTGACTGTGTATTGCCTACCCGACTGGCCCGCCATCAGGCTGCCATGACCTTCCGTGGTCGCATTAATTTGTTGAATGCTGTTCATACCCATAATTCGCGACCGATTGATGAGAATTGTCAATGTTATACCTGTCGAAATTTTAGCCGAGCCTATCTAAGATATTTGATCGTGGCCAAGGAAATGTTGGCAGCAACCCTGGTTTCCATTCACAACATCAATACCTTGCTGGAACTGGTTCGCCAGGCCCGTCAGGCTATTCTGGAGCAGCATTTTCAAAGTTATGCCAATGATTTTCTTGAAAGCTGGCATGATAATCAGAAATCACCCTCCCAGAGGATATAACCCAGTCGTATCAATGGATATACGCAAGGTTGTTTGTTTTACAGTCTTGATTTTAGCTGCCTGCCAGACAAGTACGCCATCTGCACAACCTAGCTTACCTTCAGAAATCTGGCAGGTGCAATTTTCTCCTACTTTACAATGGATCGAACCCGGTTTGAACCTGTGTACAAATCGTCAAGACAATATTGGGTTGGTAACTTTTGAACGACCACTTGCCGAATTGGATGTTCACCCGGCTGATATCACTTTACGTTGGGGCGCGCCCGAACATTTGAGCGGTCATGCCGCCATACTTGGATATGATGAATTAGCACTGGTAGTCAACGCTCATAACCCCATCCAAATTCTAAATCAAACAGATGTCCAGGCAATTTATGAAGGTAAGATGACTAACTGGAAAGTCTTCAGCCAATCCCCATCATTCGATCAACAAATACAGCCCTGGCAGTATTCGGATGGTGAAGAAACCCAGCAAATCTTTAAAAATGAGTTAGTCAAAGATCTTCAAAATATAGAGGCAGCCGGCATTGCGCCTTCGCCAGAATACATGGTTCAGATGATAGCAGCTAACGTGGGCGCGATAGGATATATTCCTCAGCGCTGGCTGAATCAAAGCATTCGGAAAGTCAGCTTGTTGGGTAGTTCAACCAATTCATTTCAGGTACCCATCCTGGCAATTATCAGCAGCGAGCCCACCTCTCAACAAAAATTGTGGCTGGCATGTTTGCAAAGCACATTAATGCCATAAATTATCAAAATCTTAAAACAATAGACCGGGTGTCAATTGACCCGGCCTATTGCTCGTTCTGAAACCCACGCAGCTGGCATTGTGGCGAAGATGGCTTTTATGGGTAAATGCGCTTCAAAGTACACTCCAAAAGAAAATATCAGGCATCGTAATAGAGTGTGAATTCGTAAGGGTGGGGACGCATTCGTACGGGGTCAACCTCAACTTCACGTTTATAAGCAATGTATGCTTCGAGCAAATCGGTAGTGAAAACATCGCCTTTTAATAGGAAATCGTGATCAGCTTCAAGCGCTGACAATACTTCCGGTAGAGAACCCGGCACTTGCTTGATCAGCCTGGCCTCCTCAGGAGGCAGCTCATAAAGATCCTTATCAGCCGGCTCACCGGGATCAATTCGGTTCTGGATGCCATCTAGCCCTGCCAGGAGCAGAGCGGCGAAAGCCAAGTAGGGGTTGCAAGAGGGATCCGGAGCACGGAACTCAATACGCTTGGATCTTGGGCTTTTTGAGTAAACCGGAATGCGGCAAATTGCTGAACGGTTACGCTGGGAATAGGCCAGGTTGACGGGGGCTTCATAGCCTGGCACCAGGCGGCGATATGAATTCGTGGTTGGGGCTACAATCGCCAGTAAGGCTGGAGCATGCTTGAGTAAGCCGCCGATATAGTACTTGGCGGTATCCGAGATACCCGCATATCCTGACTCATCATAGAAATTGTTGGTTTCGCCGGTCCACA
>DATFYI010000136.1:0-17396 GCA_035315125.1 Anaerolineaceae bacterium
CGCCTGCAACACCGTCCGTACTGTGTTGCCATTGGGCCGGGGCGGGGAACCAAAAGCAGCAAAGTCATGGGTACCGGGCAACAGCCTTGCGGCTGCCTGCAGGGTTTGTAGATCAACGGCTGGCCAGACTCGCCAGGCATACCGTTCTTTCAATGGGTTCCTTTCGGGCTCACAAAAGATGGAATATTGGTAAGTCCGATCATCGGCGCTATAGCGTGGATGAAATTCCGGCCCGCTCTCCTGTACAGCTTTTACAGCAATATCAGCTGGCAGGCCTGCGTTGAGCGCCCGACCCAATGCTTCTGGTGAGTGATTCCAATCCAGTTCAAAAGCAACCACCTGTCCGGCGGCATGAACGCCGGTATCTGTTCTACCGGCAGCAAGGATCGTCTTTCCTTGCCAGTTCAAGTGGCGAAGAGCCGCCTCTAATTCAGCCTGGACAGTGCGAGCTTTTCCCTGGCGTTGAAAACCCTGGAAGTCTGTGCCATCATAGGCAAGAGTAATCTGGTAATGTGCCATTCCAATCCGGTCAACTCAACCGGTTGGTTTATTCCTCGACCAATTCCAACAGAACCATCTCGGCGGCATCGCCTAAGCGTGGTCCAAGCCGGAACATCCGCGTGTAACCGCCGTTACGGTTCGTATAGCGCGGGCCAATATCATCAAACAATTTCTTGACAACGTCGGGTGCATTACCCAGACGTGAAGCCGCCAGACGTCGTGCATTCACTTTTTGAATGTCGCTGCCTTTGCCGCTCTTGCGGGCCAGCGTAATCAATCGTTCCGCATCCCCACGAATGGCCAGTGCCTTTGTACGGGTTGTTTGGATCTTTTCATGAGTGAAGAGCTGTCGGATCAAAGTCCGGCGTAGCGCCTCTCGTTGGTCTTTATCTCTACTTAATTTATAACCTGCAACCTGATGCCGCATCTTAAATTACTCCGTATTCTTTTCGTCTCGCAAGAAGCCCTTCTCGCGCATTTTCTGGCGCAGTTCTTCCAGGCTTTTTTCGCCAAAGTTGCGGATGGACATCACGGCCTCATCGCCTTTTTCAAGCAATTCCAGCACGTCACCAACAGTAGTGATGCCTGTGCGCTTGAGCGAGTTGAATACCCGTACCGAGAGATCCAGATTTTCGATCGGCGTCTCGGCAGCTTCACTGGTCAGGCGACTTCCGCTCTGTTCCTTTTCAGTTCCAATAATCAGGGTTTCTTCACTGATACCGGAGATATAGCGCAAATGATCGATCAGTATCTTAGAGGCTAACCCCAGACCTTTTTCTGGCGCCAGCGTACCATCTGTCCAGATCTCCAGTATTAACCGATCGTAGTTTGTGCTTTGACCCACACGTGCATTCGCCACCGTCCAATTAACCCGTTTTACCGGTGTAAAGATCGCATCTACCGGTAATTCCCCAATGGGCAGGTGCCCGCTGCGTTCATTGGCCGGAGAATATCCACGACCCCGTTCGACCGTCATGTCAATTTCAAGGCGGGTTCGGCTATCATCCACTGTAAACAAATATAGCTCGGGGTTGACTAATTCAACCTCTGCCGGCACTTGAATATCCGCCGCGGTTACCTCTCCGGTTCCACGCACCTCCAGGTGCAAATGCGCCGATTCAACATCATGCAGTAGCATTCGCAGTTGCTTGATCTGTAACATCACCTGGATAACATCCTCACGGACTCCTGGAATGTCACTGAATTCGTGCAACACGTCCGAGATACGGACGGATGTTACAGCTGTGCCTTCCAGCGATGAAAGCAGCACCCGGCGTAATGCATTGCCGAGGGTAACTCCATACCCTCGCTCAAGAGGGCTGATGATAAACTTGCCATAATTGCGAGCTTCAGCTTCTCTCTCAACTTTTGGCGTTACAATATTACTTAATGCAGTCACTTTTCACCCCTTTCCGATGCACCCTGTAGAACCGCGCACCGGATGTAATGGTGTGCTATCGAGAGTAGTACTCTACGATAAGCTGTTCATTTAGATTTCCATCGATTTCCGAACGCTCTGGTGTTCGCAGAACCCGTCCAGATAAGTTTTTAAGGTCGCGACCGAGCCAAATGGCACATTGCCTTTTTTCCGCAAAGTCGGGCAGTTCCTTAAAATATGTAGTACTTCGTGAACCCTGATGAACCATGATCTCGTCTCCAGGTTTAAGCAACATGGACGGGATCGTGGTGCGGACACCGTTGACATTGAAATGGCCGTGGTTGACCAACTGGCGGGCCTGCGAACGACTATCCGCCAGACCCATGCGATAAATCACGTTGTCCATACGAAGTTCCAGGGTTTGCAGCAGGTTCAGGCCTGTCATACCACGCCGGTGCTGAGCCACGCCAAAATACCGCCGGAATTGTCTTTCCAGAATGCCATACACCCGGCGTGCTTTCTGTTTTGCGCGCAATTGCCGGGCATAATCTGATTCTCGCTCACTGCCGCCGCGTCCTGTACCGGTGCGTCCATGAGCGCCAGGGGCAAAGGCGCGATGCTCAAATGAACACTTTGGAGAAAAGCAGCGCTGCCCTTTTAGAAATAATTTTTCACCTTCTCGCCGGCACAACTTACACACCGGCCCAATATATTTTGCCATAAGATCCCTCTCCTAACCTAAACGCGGCGTTTCTTTGGAGGCCGGCAACCATTATGAGGCACCGGAGTCACATCGGAAATGGAACGCACTTTAATTCCTACTGACTGCACAGCCCGAATGGCCGATTCACGACCCGGGCCAGGCCCCTTAACAATCAAATCTACTTCTTGGACTCCCATTGACATTGCAGATTTGATTGCCTGTTCCGCAGCCAGACGAGCTGCAAAGGGCGTGCTTTTCCGGCTGCCCTTGAAGCCAGATGAACCTGCACTGCCCCAACAAACTGTATTCCCTTGTTGGTCAGTCACTGTCACGATCGTATTGTTAAAAGAGGCATAAACGTGTACCTGTGCAGAGGACAGGGTGCGCTTCACCTTGCGCGTCGTTGATGTCCGGCGCGTTGTTCGTACATTTTGAGCCATAGTTCCTCGCTAATTATCTCGCAAAATCAACATCTCGCTACTTTCCCTTTCGCCAATTGACCAGGCAGCCGCCGGGTGAGAAGGATCCCGACCTGGCTTCACCGGCGCTCAGAGATTATTTTTTGGCAGCGCCACGGCGACGACCGCGACCAGCCACAGTTTTCTTTGGTCCTTTAGAAGTACGCGCATTCGTACGAGTCCGCTGACCACGAGACGGCAAGTTACGGCGATGGCGCAGACCACGGTAACAACCGATTTCGATTAACCGCTTGATGTTCATCTGCACTTCGCGGCGCAGATCGCCTTCAACCTTATAACTCTTCCCGATATACTCACGCAGAGAACTGACCTCAGCTTCGCTCAAGTCTTTCACCCGGATATCAGGATTTACGCTGGTAGCTGCTAAAATATTGTGAGCACGAGTCGGCCCAATTCCAAAAATATAGGTCAGAGCCACTTCAACTCTTTTATTACGCGGTAAATCAACACCTTCAATTCTGGCCATTGTTTATCCCTGTCGCTGCTTATGTTTTGGGTTTTCACAAATTACGTACAATCTTCGGTGCCGCTTAACAATTTTGCATTTGGCACAGCGTTTGCGTATGGATGGTGAAACTTTCATGATGAGCTCCTTCAAAATAATTGCTAATTGCCAGTCATCGCAGGCAAAGAGGTAATTATACTTTCACTTACTTGAGGTGTCCAGTAACCTGTCCTGGACTTTTTCCATCGGCTAACAATGTCAGGATCTGAGGTCCTTGTTCAGTTATGGCGACCGAATGTTCAAAATGGCCGGTCAGTTTGCCGTTCGCCGAAACTACAGTCCATTCGTCTGGCATGACCCGTGTAGCTGGATTAGAAATCAATACCATCGGTTCAAGAGCCATTGTCATACCCACTTGCAAGAGGATGCCGTGCCCTGGTGTACCATAATTAGGCACTTGCGGTCCTTCATGCATGCGCCGGCCTACGCCATGACCGGTATATTCGCGGGTTACAGTAAAGCCCTGTCCTTCAACGTAATGCTGGATGGCAGAGGAAATATCTCCAACATGGTTGCCAGCTTTCATCTGGGCAATCCCGACGTACAGAGCTTGCTCAGTCACCTCGATCAGTTTTCTGGCTTCTGGAGAGATCTCACCAACACCCGTAGTAAAAGCGGAATCGGCCACAAAGCCTTCGTAAACCGTGCCGCAATCTACCGATACAATATCCCCTTCCTTCAGCTTCCGTTTGCCCGGAATACCATGTACTAACTCATCATTGACGGACACATTCGTACTGGCTGGATAAGGGTAGGGACCTGGATAGTTCTTGAAAGGAGAATAAACACCATACTTGTGCAGAACTTCTTCTGCAGCCGCATTCAAATCTGCTGTAGTTGCGCCGGGTTTTGCGATAGCGCAAGCTGCCGCCAGCGCTTCGGCATTAATCTGACCGGCTTCTCGCATAATTTGAATCTCTTGCGGACTCTTGATAGTAATTTGACGATCCCAGGCCATTACTTTTCCTTCTGTATAGCTGCCAGCAATTCCCGAGAAACTACATCGATAGGTTGAGTGCCATCAACCTCAATCAGCAGGCCGCGCTGGCGATAGTAATCGATCAATGGAGAAGTCAGTTCGCCATAAACCTTTATACGATTGGCCACTGTAGCTGGCTTGTCATCCTCTCGTTGGTAGAGCTCAGAGCCATCGATATCGCAAACACCGGCAGTTTTCGGTGGGTTAGAGACTTCATTGTAAATATGCCCCTGTGCACGGCAGGTCCAGCGACCACTCAAACGTTTGATCAATACATCGTCTGGGACAGAAATGTACGGCACAGCATCCACTTTTCCACCAAAATCTGACAGCATCTGGTTGAGTGCCTCTGCCTGTGCCGGTGTACGTGGAAAACCGTCTAATAATGCACCGTTGTTACAATCGGACCGGCTTAATCGCTCTTTGATCATTGCAATGGTTAAATCATCCGGAACCAATTCGCCTCGGTTCATGTAACCTTGGGCCAGCTTACCCAGTTCAGTTTGTGCCTTCAGGTTCTCCCTGAAAATATCGCCCGATGAAATATGCGCCAGGTGCATTTTTTCTGAGATCACCTCAGCCTGAGTCCCCTTGCCGGCGCCCGGAGGTCCTAGCAACACAATATAAGTTCGTTTACTCATGCTTTTATCAGGCTTTCTTCATAACCGTGCAGTTTGAGTTCAGTTTCTATAATTGTGAAGGTATCCCGAACAACACCGACTACGATCAACAAGCCGGCTGATGTGATCAATAGCAGGCTAGATGAGGTGCCCCCACCTAACGGAAGTACTAATCCTAATATATAAGGGAGCACTGCTACCAAACCCAGGAATACAGCACCGGGCAATGTAATACGTCGCTGCACCTTGGTTAAATACTTTTGAGTCGGGGCGCCACGCACAACCCCCGGGATCTGTGCGCCTTGCTTTTTCAAGTTGTCGCCGTAATTCTGTTGGGTAAACAGCACATCTGTGTAAAAGAATGTAAACAGCACAACCATTAGGAAATACATTAATGGGTACCAGCCGTTGCCAGCCCCAAATGTGTGATAGATACCATTGGCCAGGTTGCTGACCCAGGCAGTCGAGGAGCGAACAAAATAGCTGGCAACAATCGCCGGGAAGGTCAATATTGATTGAGCAAAAATTAAGGGGATCATGCCAGCCATGTTGACCATTAAAGGCAGATTGCTTCGCACCGGCATCGACATCCGGTTACCTACCCGGCGTCCGGGGAATAAAACAGGCACATTCCGGCGACCTTGCTGTACAAACACGATTGCAAAGATGGTCAATACCAGGATAATCAGAATAACGATTAACATCCACCAGCCATTTTGTTGATCGCTCAGTACAGAGCCCAGGTTATGCGGGATACGAGCCACAATACCAGCAAAGATGATCAGCGACAATCCCTGGTTGGGGATGCCATACTCCGAGATCAACTGTCCCAGCCAGATACCGAACATCGTCCCGGCAACCATGCTTACCAATGTTGCCACAGTCGGCAATAGGGCTGACCCTGTAAAACCATATACTTTCAAAATGGATGCTCCATTTGCCAGGGAGTTGAAAATATTAATCTGACCGATTGCCGAGAGCAGAGCCATTGGGACGGTCAAAATAACTGTCCAGCGTTCCATCCACATCTGACCCTCACGTGGATTATCTTTAAGCCTGCGTTCCAGAGCCGGGATAATTGGAACCAATAGTTGTAATATAATTTGCGCCGTAATGTACGGGTAAACTGCCATTGCCAGAATCGAGAAATTCGATACGGTACCACCTGATAGCAGGTCCAGCAAATTGAATAGATTGCCCCCGGCGGTACCTGATGTCGCAATCGAGCTCAAAACAGCCCTGTTTACCCCTGGCACAGGAATATTCGCTGCCAGACGGTAAATGATCAGCAATAGCAGCGTGATCAGCAGCTTCTTGCGGATATCTTCTGATTGCCATAAATATCGCCAGGCCGATCGCTTCATTCGTGATACTCCTTTTGATTAATCATCATAGGACGATTTCAACGCTACCGCCCGCCGCCTCGATCTTGGCGCGCGCCCTTTTACTAACACGTTGAACCCGCACTTTCAGTGGGACGGTAACTTCACCTTCTCCCAGGATGACAACCGGGTTTTTAGGCTTTGAAAGCATATTTGCTTCTGCCAGTTCCTGCGGAGATACAACACTCCCCGAGGCAAATTGAGCTAATTGGTAAAGGTTTACAACGCTGTATTCCACACGGTTTGGGGGGGTAAACCCTTCACCACGGATAAATGGCAAGCGCCGAAAGAAGGGCAAATTTCCGCCCTGACGATACAGGTGACCACCTTCACCAGAGCGCGAACCCTGGCCTTTTGTGCCACGCCCGCCGGTCTTACCTTGGCCTGCAGAAGGCCCATGCCCCTTTCGCTTGGGCTCTTTTTTGGACCCGTAATTTGGCATTAGGTCATTCAGTTTCATTTCTCTACCTGTTCCTCTACCTGGACCAGATGAGCGACTTTCAATAACATGCCCCGTAAAGCCGGTCCATCGGTATGTTCAACGGTTTGATGCAATCGCTTTAGACCCAGGGCGCGTATCGTGGCTTTGTGTTTAACAGAGTAGCCAATAGCACTCCTGATCCATGTAATTCGTAATTTCTTTACAGCTTCGGTTTTCTTAGGCATTCTTCCTCCGCTCCCAGAAGGGTAACAGATCTTGCGCCTGTTTTCCGCGCCGGGCTGCCTCTTCTTGCGGTGATTTAAGCTGTTCAAGTGCCAGGAAAGTTGCTTTTACCACATTTAATACATTGGCGCTGCCCAATGACTTTGTCAAAATATCGTGGACGCCAGCGGATTCAAGCACAGCGCGCACGCCACCTGCAGCAATAACACCCGTTCCTGCCGAAGCCGGTTTTAAAAGCACTTTTGAACCACTCAACCTGCCCAAAACCTCATGCGGGATAGTGGTACCAGCTAAGGAGACCTGGTGCATATCCTTGCGCGCTCGCTCTGTCGCTTTGCGCATGGCATCCGGCACAGCGTTGGCTTTGCCCACACCCAAACCTACCTTGCCATGATTATCGCCAGCTACGACCGTCACCCGAAATTGAAAACGACGTCCGCCTTTGACAACTTTAGCAACGCGCGCAATCTCGATGACGCGCTCGTCGAATTGTACTTCTAAAGGTTGGTATTCCATATTCTCCATAATCAAGGCCCTTTACCCTTGTCTTCTCTTAGCTCTAGAATACAAGGCCTGCCTCGCGGGCAGCCTCGGCCAAAGCTTTGACTCGGCCGATGTATCTGAAACCACCGCGATCGAATACGACCTGAGTGATCCCTTTTTGTTTGGCGCGGTTCGCCACCAATTGACCCACCAGTTTGGCCTGTTCGGTTTTGGTCAGGCCCTTGGATTTCTCACGAAGTTCGTGATCGATGGTCGATGCAGACGCCAGGGTATACCCGGCTGAGTCATCGATCACCTGGCAATAAATCTCTGCCAGACTGCGGAATACATTAAGACGCGGCCGGGTGCTTGTGCCTTCAATTGTCTTTCGCACGCGCTCGTGCCGGTGAATTCGTGCTTCACTACGTGTCTTTTTAGCCATAAGCCATCACCTACTTTTTGGTGCCTTTGCTCTTACCGGATTTGCCAGCCTTGCGGCGGATCTTTTCGCCCAAATAATGGATACCCTTACCTTTATAAGGCTCAGGCGGACGTATTTTTCGGATATCCGCAGCTACCTGCCCCACCTGCTCTTTATCAAATCCGCTGATCTTGATCTGCCGCGTTTTAGTATCCACATCAAAGGAGATGCCCTCCGGCGGCTTTACTTCTACAGGATGAGAGTAACCAACATAAATTATCAGGTTTTTTCCACTCATTTCTGAGCGGTATCCCACCCCATCAATTTCTAATACCTTGGTAAAGCCGGTGCTTACTCCGGTTACCATATTTTGAATCAATGCGCGTGTCGTACCATGCAGGGCGCGAACTGAAGGTTCGTCTGAACTTCGGGCCACCTGAATCTGGTTGTTCTCCATACTGAGAGAAACGACCGGCAGAAAAGTGAACTTAAGTTCACCTTTAGGCCCTTTCACGTGAACATCTTGCCCATCCAGTTTTACCTGCACACCGCTTGGAACGGCTACTGGCAATCGACCTATTCGAGACACAGTAAACCTCCTTGCTCCTCTGGGTTACCAGATTGTGCAGAGTATTTCACCACCCACACCGAGCTGGCGTGCTCGTTGTCCGGTCATCACACCTTTCGGGGTGGAAACAATCGCAATCCCCATTCCTGCTAATACCCAGGGGATATTTCGTTTGTGAGTGTAAACACGGCGCCCAGGGCGACTTACCCTGACCAAACCGGTGATAACCGGCTGGCGCTCGCGCCTTTCACCCACATACTTTAGACGTAGCCGCAAAGTACGCTGTACTGGTGTTTCGCCTTCAACTTCCTCGTACCCTTCGATGAAACCTTCTTCCTTAAGAATTCGGGCGATTTCTGCCTTAATCTTAGAATTAGGCATTGCCACCACGGGTTGGCCGTTGGTTACACCATTGCGGATGCGTGTCAACATGTCAGCAATCGGATCGTTAACGCTCATTCTCATACCTCCGGGCGGCTACCAGGATGACTTCGTCACACCGGGTATCTGCCCTTTCAAAGCTAACTCGCGGAAGCAAATACGACACAAACCAAAGCGACGGATGTATCCGCGCGGCCTACCGCAGATTTTGCAGCGATTCCTGACCTGATTTGGGAATTCCCGCCGCATTTCACGATACGACATGCACTTTTTCGCCATCTCTAATCCTTCCTGAAAGGCATACCAAGCATTTGTAGCAGCATTGCAGCCTGGTCGTCTGTTGTAGATGTAGTCACAATCGTGATCTCCATCCCACGGATTTTATCAATCTTATCGTATTCGATTTCCGGAAAGATCAATTGTTCCCGCAAACCCAGGGTGTAATTACCCCGACCATCAAATGCATCTGCCGAAACTCCGCGGAAGTCACGCACCCGTGGTAGAACGATATTAACCAGGCGGTCTATAAACGCCCACATCCGTTCCCCTCTTAGAGTTACCTTCACCCCGATTGCACGTCCTTCACGCAGCTTAAAATTGGCAATGCTTTTGCGAGCCTTGGTGATGATCGGCTTCTGGCCCGTGATTTGGGTAACATCACTTACCGCCGCATCCATTGCCTTGGAATTATCCATGGCTTCACCCATGCCAATGTTTACCACTACCTTTTCCAGTCGCGGCACCTGCATCACACTTTCCAGGTTCAGTGACTTCATCAAGGCGGGCACCAATTCTTTCTGATATCGTTCTTTCAACCTATTCATTTATCATAAGCTCCCAGGCGGCCTACTCGTCGATATTACTCTTACAATCTTCGTTCTTGCAGACCCGTATGACCCGATCGCCTTCACGTGTCAGACCTACACGTGTGGGTTTATTACATCTCGGGCAGATCAGCATAACGTTGGATATATTAATAGAAGATTCAAAACGGACCTTTCCGGGTGCAACTGTACGACCTTGGGCCTGTACCTGGCGTTGGTGTTTGGTGCGCATATTGACACCTTGCACAACTATACGCCCTTCTTCAGGCTCAACTTTGATCACTTCGCCGCGCTTACCTTTATCGTCCATACGGCCGCTGATCACTTCTACCTTATCACCTTTGCGAATTTT
Organism: Anaerolineaceae bacterium; assembly: GCA_035315125.1. Classification (GTDB taxonomy): domain Bacteria; phylum Chloroflexota; class Anaerolineae; order Anaerolineales; family Anaerolineaceae; genus DATFYI01. Next base: position 10,241 of record DATFYI010000136.1, read on the forward strand.
GATTCTCATGGCTTCGCTCCTATTCTCTCCGTCTCCTACAGCACTTCTGGAGCCAGCGAGATGATTTTCATGAAACCTCTTTCACGAAGTTCGCGCGCCACCGGACCAAAAATGCGTGTGCCTTTCGGATTCTGTCCATCTGTATCCAGGATAACTGCCGCATTATCGTCAAAGCGGATCGTAGATCCATCTTCACGCCGCCATTCCTTTGCGCAGCGCACAATCACGGCTTTGACTACTTCGCTTTTCTTAACTGTGCCTTGCGGGGCAGCGGATTTGACCGTGGCGACTACGACATCACCTACATAACCGTATCGGCGGGTTGACCCACCCATTACATGGATGACCAGCAGCTCGCGAGCTCCGGTATTATCGGCAACCTTAACGCGTGTCTCTTGCTGAATCATGGTTATTCTCCCTGTCCAGCTTCCACGGCCTGGCCCTGTCGTTTGACAATCATCTCGACAACCCAGCGCTTATCATGAGAAATAGGCTGGCTTTCCACGATTTGCACTTCATCTCCGATTTGGCAACCCAGCTCGTCATGAGCTTTCATCCGGTTGCTGGAGTGGACAACTTTTTTATAAAGCGGATGCCGGAATGTGCGGCTGATCTCAACCACAACTGTCTTCGTCATCTTGTTGCTTGTCACAACACCGATCAGTCGACGCCGTTCGTTCATTGTGCACCTTCCTGAGTGACCGTCAACTCGCGTTCGTGCAGAATTGTTTCGTAGATCGCAATCTGGCGGCGGATTTGTTTCAGACGGCTGGTGTCGGTCAGTTGCCCGGTAACGATCTGAAACCGCAGGTTCATTAGTTCTTGTCGAGCGTCTGACTGCTTCGTCTTTAATTCCACTGTTGATAATATTCTTGCTTCTGCCGCTTTCATGCCTGTTCTCCTGAAACTACTTCATGACGGGCAATTACCTTCGTCGCGATGGAAAACTTATACTGAGCCTGGTGCAGGGCTTCCATTGCAATATCAGCTGGCAAGCCTCCCAGCTCAAACATAACTCTTCCAGGACGAACTACGGCAACCCAATATTCTACATTACCCTTGCCTTTACCCATACGAGTTTCCGGTGGTTTTCGGGTATAGGGCTTATCCGGGAAGATGCGTATCCACATCTTGCCACGGCGACGCATCACACGCACCAGCGTACGGCGGGCAGCTTCAATTTGCCGGGCTGAGACCCACCCTGGCTCCAATGCTTGCAACCCGAACTCGCCGAAGGTTACCTCAGCACCGCGCAAAGCTTTCCCACGCATGCGGCCGCGCATTTGCTTTCGGTATTTTACACGCTTTGGCATCAACATAGTCTCTACCTCTTTCTCATCACCGAGCATGTCACCCGGTGTAAAGATTATTCGCTAACGTAAACACCTTCGGTGGCTTCAACTTTTTCTTCCACCTCTGGCAAGACTTCACCCTTGTATATCCAGACCTTAATACCAATTTGGCCATAAGTAGTTAAGGAATTGGTTCGAGCGAAATCAATGTCCGCCCGCAGCGTTTGCAGCGGTACACGGCCTTCACGCAACCAGACGCTGCGAGCCATTTCAGCGCCGCTCAAACGACCGGCCACTTCGATCTTGACGCCCTTTGCGCCCTGACGAATGGCCTGCTGGATCGCCCGTTTCATCGCCCGCCGGTAGCTCACACGTCGCTGAATTTGGCCGGCGATATTGGTAGCGACCAGAAAAGCATCCATATCTGGAGATTTGATCTCTTTAATTTCAAGGTCAATTTTTTTGCCGGTCAGGGCTTCCAAATCCTGGCGAATCTTTTTTACAGTATCACCCTTTCGTCCAATCAAGATGCCCGGTTTGGCAGTGTGTACGACAACCTTTACCTTGCCTGGGAACCGTTCAACCTCAACATGAGACACACCCGCTTTATCGGCCTCTTTGTGGATCATCTCACGGATGGCAATATCCTGGTGCAACTGTTCAGTATATTCCTGGCCTTCAGCGAACCATCTTCCAGCCCAAGGCTGGTTAATATTCAGACGAAAACCTATCGGATGAACTTTACGACCCATATTTTCTCCTGGTATCACTCTTCTAGTTGGCTGGAACAAGTGAAATCCTGCTCCCGTCAAACATTTCGCTCGTTTCTATTCTCGCTCCCGTAAGATCACGGTAATGTGTGAAGCGCGTCGTAAAATTGGCTTGAAACGCCCGCGCGCTCCAAAACGGCGCCATTTACGGGTTGGAGCCTCATCTGCAGCGATGCGATAGATGATCAGATCATCCCGGCTAACACCAAAGTTTTCTTCAGCATTGGCTATGGCTGAAGCCAGCAATTTTCGAACATGATGGGCAGCAACCTTAGGGGTAAATTTGAGTGTATCCATCGCTCGGTTAGCGGGTTGGCCGCGCACTATATCACACACCAGACGCACCTTTTGGGCTGAGACGCCACAATTAGTCAATTCTGCACGAATATCGGTTGCCATGGCTTACTTCCCTTTTGGTGCTGAAGATTTTTCAGAAGAAGAAACATGGCCGCGGAAGTGTCGTGTCGGTGCAAACTCACCCAGGCGGTGCCCAACCATGTTCTCGGTGATATAAATCGGAACATGCCGCCGGCCATCATGAACTGCGATCGTGTGCCCAACCATCTGCGGGAAAATTGTGCTGGCCCGACTCCAGGTACGGATCACCTTTTTATCGCCGCGAGTGTTCATGGCTTCAATTTTCTTTAAAAGCTTAGGCTCAATGAACGGGCCTTTTTTTAGCGATCGTGACATATTGTCGTCCCTCTCTCTTGCTTTTAACTACCTTTTACTATTCTTTAATTCCGCCGGCGAATAATGAATTGATTGGATTTCTTATTCCGGCGTGTCTTATATCCACGGGTTGGTTTACCCCACGGGCTCTTGGGGCTCGGCATACCAGTTGGCTGGCGTCCCTCACCGCCACCGTGCGGATGGTCCCGAGGACTCATGGCTGTCCCCCGAACAGTCGGGCGAATACCCATATGGCGCTTGCGACCAGCCTTGCCCAATTTAATGTTGCCATGATCCAAATTACCAACCTGTCCGATCGTTGCAAAGCAGAGCTGTCGGACCAGGCGAACTTCTCCAGATGGTAACCGGATCTGAGCATAATCACCCTCTTTGGCGAGAATTTGGGCGGCGCCGCCGGCGGCACGTGCCATCTGACCTCCACGGCCTGCCTGCAATTCCACATTGTGAACCAGGGTTCCAACCGGGATATTCGAAATGGGCAAGCTATTTCCAGCGCGGATTTCAGCTGTTCCGCCAGAAACAACGCTATCGCCAACTTTCAGGCCTAATGGAGCAATAATATAGCGCTTTTCTCCATCAGGATAAACCAACAACGCCAACCTGGCTGTGCGGTTAGGATCGTACTCAATCGCTGCAACTCGGGCCGGGATATCGCGTTTATCACGTTTGAAATCAACCAATCGCATGTATTGGCGACTACCGCCGCCGCGATGTCGAACTGTCACGCGCCCGCCTTGATTGCGGCCAGCATGCCGTTTTAACATAACAATCAATGAGCGCTCAGGTCGAGATTTGGTGATTTCCTCAAATGTATAGCCGGTCATGCCACGCAGACCGGGGGTCACCGGTTTATAAATCTTTACAGCCATTACTCTACCCCTTCAAAGAACGGAATTCGGTCTTCGGACGATAGAGTGACGATTGCCTTCTTATAACCGGGTTCGCGAATGATTATTCGGCGGGTTTTCCCACCTCGGCCGCGCTTTGAAGGCATGTTCATTACATTCACTCGTAACACCGTCACATTAAATATCGCTTCCACCGCATCTTTTACCTGTGTCTTGGTGACATCATTTGCCACTTCGAAAACATATTGATGCAGTTTATTGGTCTGGTAATTTGACTTTTCAGTCACCAGCGGTCGGCGGAGTACATCATAAATAGTGGTCATTATATTCTCCTCGTTAGGCCAGGTTGGCTGAAATCAAATCCAGAGCTGCCAGAGGCAGAACCAGCTTGTCAAACACCAGCAGATCGCGGACATTGAGATAACCAGCCAATAAAGTCTTAGCCTCTGGAAGATTGTTCGTTGAGCGGATAATTGGCTCGTGTTCTACTTTTTCCGGTAGCAAGATCAACGCGCTGGCATTGCCAACTAAGGAATTCAGCGCTTTAGCCATCAAACGGGTCTTGGGTTCGGCGAGTTTCAATTCATCCACTACAACAATATTTTCTTCAGCAGCCTTAGCAGAAAGGGCCGAGAGTAAAGCCACGCGGCGCATCTGACGCGGCATCGCCTGTGTATATTTGTGAGGATGGGGAGTATGAATTTTCGCACCACCCTTCCAAGTTGAGGCTCGAGTCGAGCCCTGACGGGCCCGGCCAGTACCTTTTTGTCGCCACGGCTTGCGACCGCCACCCGAGACATCCGCTCGGGTCTTTGTATCATGTGTACCCAGGCGAGCATTGGCCATCTGGCGCACATAGGCCTGGTGCATCACATCCACAAGAATTGGGGCCTCGAAAATGCTCGCCGGTAAATCTACCTTGCGAACCTTCTCGCCTTCCATGTTATAGACATCTACTTCCATAGTCACTTCGCTCCCTTTGCACAGAGCAATCGTATCCAGTGATAACCCTGGCTACTGCTTCCGTGCCTCCTGTATTAACACTAAACCGTTACGTGCACCGGGCACAGCACCTTTTACACCCAACAAGTTGCGTTCAGAGTCAACCAGGACTACCTTGAGATTTTGAGAAGTAACCCGGTCATCACCCATATGCCCAGGGCTGCGTGCACCCCTGTATGTACGGCCTGGAGTAGTCGTGGAGCCACGCGAACCAGGGGCACGTTCACGATCCGATGCGCCATGAGTCCTTGGGCCACCATGGAAGTGATACCTTCGAACACCACCCATGAAACCTTTGCCTTTGCTGGTTCCGATTACATCGACGCGTTCGCCAATAGCAAACACGTCAACCTTAACCGGATCACCCTCTTTAACATCGGGATCATTTACGCGGAATTCGCGCATATAGCGCAGCGGCGGCAGGTTGTTACGCTTAAGATGCCCTAACTGACCACCGGTCAATCGTTTTGGTTTTACTTCGTCGAAACCCAATTGCACGGAGCTGTAGCCTTCTTTTTCAGTCGTGCGCACCTGGGTAACGAAGCACGGCCCAGCTTCGATGATCGTCACCGGGATGGCGACGCCTGTTTCATCGAAAATCTGGGTCATGCCGATTTTCTTTCCAATCAGCCCTTTAAACATCTTAATATTCTCCTTGTCGTTTTTATTGACGAGACTGTCAGCCTGGGCCAGGCTGCATCATCTCCGCTGTAGTACAGTCAGCAGTCTGCTGCGACACTCTGTGAGTTTAGGCACGTGCGCCCACAGAACTGCTCTTGTACTACCCCTGTAAACGGGTGACTTACCCGCAAACCGGTCTATTATAATACAATATTATTAAATCTACTAGGTTTAAATCTTGATTTCAATATCAACGCCGGCCGGCAGATTCAACCGCATCAGCATATCGATTGTTTTTGAATCCGGATCCAAAACATCGATCAGACGGTTATGGGTGCGGATCTCAAAATGCTCATGTGAATCTTTATCGATAAAAGTTGACCGGCGTACTGTGAACTTTTCGATTTTTGTTGGTAACGGTACTGGTCCTACCACATGAGCGCCACTACGTTCGGCCGTCTCGACGATCCGTTTTGCGGATTGGTCCAGGACACGGTGGTCGTATGCCTTAAGTCGAATGCGAATCCTTTGTTTTGCCATGATTTTCAACCTAGTCCAGAATCTTGGTGATCACGCCGGAACCAACCGTCAGACCACCCTCGCGAATAGCAAACTTCGAGCCCTGTTCCAATGCCACCGGTACGATCAGCTCGACTTCCAGGTTTACATTATCCCCTGGCATTACCATCTCTACTCCCGCCGGCAGTGTGATCGATCCGGTCACATCCATCGTCCGTATGTAAAACTGCGGCCGATATCCCGGGAAGAACGGCTTGTGCCTCCCGCCTTCATCGCGGGTCAGCACGTACACCTGGCTCATAAATCGCTTGTGCGGTGTGATGCTGCCCGGCTTTGCTACCACCTGCCCCCGCTCTACATCCGTCCGCTCTATGCCTCTCAGCAGCAGCCCCAGGTTGTCTCCCGCTATCCCTTCATCCAGCGTCTTGTGGAACATCTCCACCCCCGTTACCACCGACGTCCGGCTCTTTTCCTGCAACCCGATGATCTCCACCGGTTCGCCCGTCTTGACCTTTCCTCGATCTACACGCCCGGTCACCACCGTCCCGCGTCCCTTGATCGAGAATACATCCTCCACCGGCATCATGAACGGCTTGTCCAACGCCCTCACCGGCTCCGGTATGTATTCGTCCACTACCCGCAACAGTTCCTTGATCGAGGCGTATTCCGGCGCATTCGGATCCTTCGACGTGCTCTCCAACGCCCGTAGCGCACTCCCCCTCACGATCGGGGTCGTCTCGCCCGGGTAGCCATAGCCCGTCAGCATCTCTCGCAACTCCATCTCCACCAACTCCAGCAACTCCGGATCATCCATCATGTCCGTCTTGTTCAGATACACCACGATGCTCGGCACTTCCACCTGCCGCGCCAACAACACGTGCTCTTTCGTCTGCGGCATCGGCCCATCCGGCGCTGCTACCACCAGGATGGCCCCATCTACCTGCGCCGCCCCAGTGATCATGTTCTTGATGTAATCCCGGTGCCCTGGCATGTCCACATGCGCATAGTGCCGCTTGTCCGTCTCGTACTCGACATGCGCTATGTTGATCGTTATCCCTCGGGCTTTCTCTTCCGGCGCATTATCGATTGAATCATACGGACGATACACTGCCTTCCCATAAAACTGGCAGTATTTTGTGATTGCCGCTGTTAACGTGGTCTTCCCGTGGTCGATGTGTCCCATCGTCCCTACGTTCAGATGCGGCTTGTTTCTATCAAACTTCTGCTTTGCCATGATTCGACTCCTTAAAAAATACAAAGACAGCGTCATGCAAAGTCGGCATTAGAGCCCTCAATGGGAATTGAACCCATGACCCCGCCCTTACCAAGGGCGTGCTCTACCAGCTGAGCTATGAGGGCCTGCCGTTTCAGGCACCCGCAGTGAAGCGGGGACGTTCTGGTCCTCTAAGAG
>DATFYI010000137.1:0-4494 GCA_035315125.1 Anaerolineaceae bacterium
CGGAGATTATAGAAGATATGACTATGACATCTCCCCTTTGGAGGATTACTTAATAAATAAGCCCAAGAGCATTGTTTGGACTATCCTGCCTGATATTTGGACGGAGGAATATATTAATTTTGCGTTTAGTGGAAACCAACGACTACAAGATGCTCTTGCTGTTACTGATCACTATAATGATGTTCTTGGCAATCAGATACTAGATACTCCTCAATACATTCTAACGGACAACAACACCTTAAGGTTGAATATGGAATTTGCGCCAGATGTTGTTGCCGAAAATTCAAGTTTTATTTTAATGAAAATTGATCGCCCTGATTTCTTGTTTTTATTAATTTCAAACCGATATGGTGTCGAAAAATGGAATGGTAAAATAGGGTTTTGGATTGGCAAAGACAAAACCATGATCACTGTCATTTCTTCAGCCGATGCGCAAGTGGAATTCTCGGCCAATTTTATTCCGGGACCCTCTTTGCCTGAAAAACCATCCCGCGATTTAAGAATTACATCGAACAATGGGCCAGGTTCAAATATTTATTCCGTCGCAAACGAGAAAAAAGGATTCGCTTTCCAGGTGAATCGCGGCGAAAACTTGATATCCATTGAAGCGATTGATCAGCCGACCTTGGCGCAATTACCCAACGGGGATACTCGTATTTTGTTGATAGGTCTTTTAGATCCTAGGATAAATTTTATAGGCATAAATCAGTGAGGCCAGACCATGCCTGATTTAAAATATCGATTTGGCACCCTGATTTTAAGTCGACTAACGGTGCACGTGAAGTCTATTCTAGCAGTGGTTCTTTACGGGGTTGTTGCATTTGCACTTTTATCCCCGCTCATGCCCAATGATCTCATGGGCGATGCTCCCGACTTTCCCAATCACGTTGCAGCGATTATCCAGGCCAAAATGGCAATTGATCAGGGCCAGTTTCCAATCCGAACTGCACTCTGGCAATTTAACGGATGGCAATATCCTGATTTTCAGTATTATTCAAATTTTCCATATATGGTCGCAGGATATATATACAAATATATCAGCCCTTCGAATCCATATTGGGCTTTTAAATTTCTATGCTGGCTATCCCTGGTCGCCTCGGCTTTTTTCATATACAAACTTGCAAAATTATTAACGGCTTCAGAAGCTGCAGCGTTGCTTGGTGGGACTGTTTATATGTGCTCACCATATTTTTTGGTTAATATCCTGGCCCGCGCTGCTTGGACGGAAGTAATTGCCCAAGGTATTATTCCAATTATTTTATATTATAGTTTTCGCTGTTATCATTCTCCTGGCATAAAATACATTGCATCCACTTCCTTGGCTTGGTTCGCACTTGCCACAACCCACATCATCACATTTGTATATTCCGGCCTATTTATTGGACTGCTGTTCCTGATTATGGTTATCGTCCAGAAGGACTTCAACCGGCCCGTAAAGATCTTTAAACTGGCAGTTTCGTTTTTGCTGGGATGTTTGCTTGCCTCCTATTTTCTAGCCCCAGTAATCTTAAGGCCAGAGTTGAATATAAACAACTCCATCCAAAATCCTTACAAAAACAAATGTCAGGCCCCTCTTTCAAGCCTAGTTTCTCCCACAGCCAACACGCCAGCTGGCTGCTCCTTAACAAAAGGCCTAAGCCCCAGTATCGGTTGGCCCATTCTCTTAAGCTGGTTGGCAGTCACTTATTTTGTCTTGTTTCATCGTCCTAAGATGGATTTAAAGCCTCCAAACAAGGCTATGCTCAATGGTTGTTACACTATCTTTTGCCTGGCAGCGTTTATGACATGGAGCCCCTTTGATTTTTGGTCATTGTTGCCCAGATTTCTGTGGGTTGCTCAGTTTACATATCGGATGCTCAGTCACACGATGTGGTCCGGCGCCATCCTATCTGCTTATACATTCGTATTCATTTTTGGAAATCAGACGGAGTTTTCTATTAGCCCGGCAATAAGCAAGGCGAAGAACCACAGGGCAAAGCTGCTAAATATCACTTATCGCCTAACCACCATTCATTTTTACATTGCCATTATTTTTTGCGCGGTTTGTGTTTCATCCATTCCCTTCCTACTTCCGCAAAAATATATTAACCCGCTCAGTGAGATTTTGAAGGATCCGGATTTGGGTTATGGCCAAGCCGCATATTTAATGAATACCGACATCGTGGACTCAAATTGGATTGTCGGAAATGTTTGGCTTCCACTCGTATATAGCGACGGTTGGTTGATCATCGATCAATATGTCCCGGTCGCTGCAACTCGTATTAATTCTTCTACATTCTTAAAAATGTCGGGGGTTACCCCAGAAATTTTTTCCAGGGGGTTGACATTATTTGCCTGGCAAGATGGCACAAAAATTGCAAAGAAATATGTTATACCGGGCCCCTTTGTTTGGGAATTCCCAGTTTCCAGGGACCTTCAAAACACGTCTAAGGATATTTATATCAAGTTCACGTCGGATCGTTTTTTTGTCCCAAAGTTGATTAATCCCAAAAATAATGATGCCCGGCATCTCGCCGTATCAATAAACAGCGCTGTTGTTGATTTCGGATCTTCCAATAACGCAATGCCGGTTAGTGAAACGCAAAATTACTGCCTCATTAAAGCTAGTGGAATAGTTTGTGACCTGACAGACGCAAAGTACCACATCATCGAGTTGCCAATTCTGTACTACCCACCTCCTTTGATCGATGTTAAAATAGACGGTCAAGAGACAAACGTATTTGCGATCATTGATCACAGTTTTCTCTTAGCCGGAGTGGCTGGCCTAAAAGCTGGGAAACATTATCAGATTGAAGCCAGATTTCAAGGATTACCATGGGCAAACTCCTTGAGTTTGGGTAGTTGGCTTTTTCTGGCAGGATTGATCGTGATGGATGGCCTCGCTTTTTATCGTCAATTCACGGGTAAATCAAAATATAAAATGTGAGCATAGAAATTACTGAGACGATTTCATTGATTTTGCCCGGCGATCTAGGGCTACCACATTGAACAAGTTTCGGGATAACGGGAATTGCTATCTGGATTCATTTGCAGTTAGCTGCGAAAGGTCAGTCAATGAACAAAGCCAATAAGAAAAACACTTCAGCACCTCCGATCATCTCAGTTGTTGTTCCTGTTTATAAAGAGGAACGCGGTATTCGTCCATTTCTTTTGCGATTGGAATCTGTGATGAATAAGATGAGTGTATCCTATGAAGTAATTTTTTCCCTCGACCCTTCTCCTGATCGAACGGAAGAGATTATTCTCGGGGAAATAAACCGCAACCCGGCTATCAAGTTATTGGTATTCTCCAGGCGTTTCGGCCAACCCGCCGCTACCATGGCCGGCATACTTTGGGCGAAAGGCGATACCTGTGTAACCATTGATGTCGATCTTCAGGATCAGCCGGAACTGATCGAGCCGATGTATGCAAAATTGAAGGAGGGGTATGAGGTTGTATATGCCAAGCGTCGTTCACGAAAAGGAGAAACATTAGTCAAGCGGATCGTATCCTCTTTTGGGTATTTCGTAATCAACAAGCTGAGCGATGTGGCCATCCCACGCGATACTGGTGATTTTCGTATCATGACCCGCCGCGTCATTGAAGAACTCCGCCAACTGAGCGAAACGCACGGCTTTCTGCGCGGGCTGGTGGCTTACGTGGGCTTTAAGCAAGCTTTTATAGAGTATGATCGCGATCAGCGCTTTGCTGACCAGGGCAAATACAACCGCCTGACAGGCTCCCTGAAGATTGGACTGAATGGTTTGATCGGTTTCAGCAGCCGCCCACTTCAGCTAATGTCGCTTGTCGGAATGGGCTTCGCCGGGTTCAGTTTTCTCCTGGGTGCATGGTACCTCGTCCAAAAACTTTTGGGTGTTAACCTGACTCCCGGCCTATCCACAACGGTTCTTGCCATCACGTTTTTCTCAGGCATACAGCTCCTAGGCTTGGGACTTACGGGAGAGTACATCGGGCGGATTTATGATGAAGTCAAGCGTCGCCCACAAAGCATTGTGGATCGTAAGGTTAATTTTGATGAGTAGCATTAGCTGATTTTGAGAATCGCCAAGGTAACTCACTATTTTACAACAGAAGTTTTTTCAAGAGCATATGTTCAATATTACCCAACAGCCGTCGCACGAGATGTTTCCACTCGTTCTTACCACTGCAGGAATGCTGCATTGGACTAGTCAGGATTTTCAGAGACGTGTGGGATATCTCAGTGACCCAGCGTGGGTTCAAATTCTTTCAGGATGATATGGCTAGAGAACTGTTCGCTGACAGAATATCGACAGCTATATATTATATGCGATGCGTGATGAGGAAATCCTCTACCTGACTCGCGTTCAGGCTACCGCGTTCAACAAATACCGCCGCGCTGGTGGGATGAGGGGATAGTCGCTTAGATTTGTTTGCAGGGAATATTCGCAATGTGAAGGAGATTTTCAATGTTCAGTTCACGCAATAGGAATAAGTTTCTTGTTCCTATAGTTGGAGCGGCTGCCGTTCTTTTT
>DATFYI010000138.1:0-3471 GCA_035315125.1 Anaerolineaceae bacterium
AGAGGAAAAATGGGTAACCAAAAGCCAGTGCTTTCCCGGCTGCCCAGAACTGCCCCTTTGCATAAAGATAAAAGAATTCTGCCAGAGTTCCCAGCACAAAGGAGACAATAAGAAGAGTGGTTACATTTGAAATTTTTCGAAAAATGGCCCTGAGAATTGTAACAAGGGCAATAAAATATAAGATGCCACCCAGAAAATTTAATATCAGGTTGAATATTAAAGTTGTGGCAGGAATGGATATGATTTTCCCGGCCAACGTGAATGGCACCAAACCCCAGAATCCAATAACGGGGTGGGAATAAAGCCAGGTAAAAAATATCCCGGCCCAATTATTCGACCCTTGGGCTGCATAAGAAAGTTGACTCCTTAGAAATGAACTTAGTAATGAATAAAGAGGGGAACTGAGTAAAAATGTCAGCATCAGAATTATTCCAAGGGGTGAGAGAAGCTTCCAACTTAATTTCTTGTTGACGAAAAGGAAAATCAGGAAAATCAAAATGCTTAAGATACATAATGGGATGATTTCGGTGTAAGAGAATGTCAGACTCGCTGCAAAAATACTTAATAAAACGGATTCCTGAATACGATGGTTTTTTTCGTCGTCGACGATTTGAAGCACGATATAACCAACAGATAAGATCAAGGGAATGCTATTAATTTCAGAAAAAGCGCGAATATCTAAAACAAATTGCGCCCAAAAACCGGCACATACTATTAACGCAACTAAAAATGACATGAATGAGCTCAAATTAAGCTTTCGCCCGATTAAATACCCCGGCCCGAAAGATAGGATAAAAAAGAGAAGCGTATAAGGATACTCGAATTTATAAATTGGCATATTGGAAACATGAGCCGTAAATGCCAGAACAGCGGAAGTGGTCCAACGCGAGGAGAGAAGCTGGGCAGCTAACGGATAAGAGATGTCTTTTTCCATCAGGTCATTTGTGCTGGCTATGTTTTTCCAAGAATATGGTTCCTGGTCAAGATAGCGGGCCATGGTTATATAATTAAAGTCATCGGTGCCGTTTCCGCGTAAAGTCGTAAATTGCGACCCGCCTAAAAGCATTGGAAGTGCAACAGCAATAGCCGTTAATGATATTCCGCTTAACAGCCATATAATGTTTTTATCCAAGGGCCAACTTCCTATGGATTTGAGGCTCTTCCTTAATACAAAATACAGAAAAAGAACGGCATTTATAATGACCCAGAAAAGCGCGTAAAAAATAAACCATGCATGCACTGGGAAATCCAAAAGAATTAGGTATGTGCTTATTAATGACGTTATTGCAAAACCAGCCGCCGGGGCCAAAGCAATCGAAATTAATGAACGATCCTCAGAGCCAAGAAGAAAGAAAACTGGCAGGAACCCAATCAGAGAAAACATCAACAAATTTAGGATTAATCCTAAGACAGTAGTTAACATGACTCTCCAGACGCTAGATACTGCGTTTTATGATGGGGTATCAAATTCATTTGGTGTGTATTTCTAGTCATACGGTCAGAGAATCCATTGAAGAATACAACTTCAATATTTCTTTTGCGGTGCTGCCCTTAACCACAAAAAGGTGCCCAGCGATAAGCTGAAGCGCCGCCAAGCAGCTCTTGTTGCAAACAAGCTCATCCCCATCGCGGGATTCACGAGATTTCCAATATCCCAAGCAGGATTTGATTATACTATTTTGAAACGGTAGATATTATTTGGGCGGGAGTTCATATTCATCTTCGCAGGCCAGCCCAAATTGGCTCAACCTTAAAAAGTCCAGACAACTATTGAATTCCTAGGCAAAGTATTGTAAAAACAAGATAGGTAATCTTAGAACTAAAGTTCCTACTTAAAAAAAGAGCAGAGCAAGCGGGCTTTGGAAATACGGCAGGTGAAAGGCAAGCTCGTGGGCCGTCCTACCTCGATGGGCGCCCGGCCTGAACAGGGTGAAGGCCGGGCGCTCCCTGCGGTTACTTACCATGTGCTTATGATGAGCTTGTGATGAAAAGATCATCCTTTTTTGCCCGTTGGCATGTCCCCTCAGGGGGGTCATGATGATTTCGATCCATGTCAGATAAGATAAGGAGGCGAACAAATATGGCAAAAGTAAAATTGAATCCGGTGCTGGAACAGATGCGAGGACCGATCGGAGATCTGGTCTTCAAGCACTATGGCGATGCCGTGGTAGTTGGCAGCAAGCCGGACCGCTCCGGCGTTCAGCCCACTGAGGCGCAACTGCGACATCAGGAACGCTTTCGCCAGGCGGTGCTCTATGGACAGCTGGTGATGGCCGACCCCGCACAAAAGGCGTTGTACGCACAGGCTGCCAAGGAGTCGGGAAAACCGCTGTTTTCGCTGACCATTGCGGATTTTTTCAACGCGCCTGCGGTGGACGAGGTGGACCTCTCGGCTTATGCGGGCGTGGCCGGGGACCCGATTGCAGTGCGCGCCCACGATGATTTTGCAGTGGTCAGTGTGCACGTGAGCATCACGAAGTCCAGCGGCGAGGCCATGGAAAGCGGCGAAGCCGTGCAAACTCCGCCGAACAGCCCACGTTGGGTATATATGGCCACGGCCGCGGTGCTGCAGGGCACGGCGGTGCGCATCGCCGTATCGGCAAGCGACCGACCCGGAGGCGTGGGAGAAGCGACTTCCGAGAAATCGCTCTAGTGCGATAGAATAACAAGCGGGCGGCCCCGAAGACCAACGGGCGGAGGCCGCCCAGTCCCTTGACGGAGTCCTCTCTTTGTGGCAATATCCAACGGCTGTGCGTTTCTGCGTGGCCGAATATATCAAATAAGGTTTTGTAATGGATATTATCAAGAAGAATGAAATTGCACCCATCATCATTACGCCGCCGTCTTCCCTTGAGATGCCAAATTTTCACGAGTTATGGGAGTATAGAGGGCTCTTCTTTTTTTTGGTTCGCCGTGATATTAAGCTGCGTTTTCAGCAGACGTTCATAGGGTTCCTGTGGATCATCCTTCAACCGCTCATCCAATTGCTGATTTTTTACATCCTGTTTGGGGTTCTAGTCCACGTCTCCACAAATGGAATACCCTATGCTCTTTTCTACCTCTCTGGTTTTGTAGTCTGGCAGTTCTTCACGCAAGTCGTCAATAATAGCGCCATGAGCCTGGTGGGAAATATTAGTATAATCATAAAATCGTATTTTCCCCGGCTGGCGCTGCCCTTATCCACCGTGGCAGGTGCTCTGGTGGATTTCGGGGTTTCCTTTCTTGTCCTGATGGTCTTCCTGCTAATCAATGGCGGGTACCCAATTACGCTTCGATATTTATTGCTACCGGTACTTCTGGTGCTGACCATTATCTTTTCATCAGGGGTGGGCCTGCTGTTTGGAGCGTTGATGGTGGTTTTCAGAGACATGAAAAACCTGCTCGCCTTTATTATCATGATCTGGATGTATATCACGCCCATCATATATCCCGTGGACATTGCCCCCGCCAAATATCAGATTCTTTTTTATC
>DATFYI010000139.1:0-9557 GCA_035315125.1 Anaerolineaceae bacterium
TATTGATCGCCACCATTAAATAGGACTGATCGATTATATATACCGAAGCGGCGATATTGTCAAAAAAGACGCGCAGTGTGTTTCTTGAATTTAAGATTTCCAAACGTTTAGCTTCCAGATCAGCAACTGAGCGCTTTAGCAGGGATACTTGTGTGGCAAGCTCTAATTTGTCAGTTGGCAGATCTGTAATTGATTGAAGCGCAAGGAGATCCTGGCTGTGCAATGTGCTTTCGCTCAACTGGAACGCCAGCGTTGTGCGTGCAATTGGTTTCAAATATGCCAGCCATTTAGGATATTCTTTCTGAGAAATTGCGTTACCCCAAACTACCAGAGCGCCGATGCATTGATCCTTAAAATTGATGGGAAAAACGGCTGCGATATCTGGAAGGACATCAACAGCTAAAACTTTCCTGGTTTCTATTGCATTTTTTGCTAATTTATTAAGCTGGCTGTCTGGATCATCCAATTGGATTTGCCAATGCATTGGGATATTGTATTGAAACCAGTACGGTAGTGTAAATCCCTGCTGCCATTGGATAAATAAAGCGCCGCCGGATCGATTGAATGAATTAAGGATGATTTCTAGTGCTGATTGCAAACTTTGGATCGGATTTGACTCCAAAACAAAGAGATCATCGAGCTGGTCAATAATCAGATAATCTTCCCCGTTTAATTCGACACACGGTTCAATCTCTGACATATTAAGCTGATTCCTTATCTGCTGGCAAGATAATCTTAGGCTGGTTTAACTTCGGCTCATGATTTCAATATTATATCAGCACCGGTTTTAAAACGAAAAAATACCTCTTATCCATAATTATACAGGTCTTATTAAATTCTTCCGTTAAATCCTTGGATTGGTTCTGCTCAGCATCTATTCCGGGTTTTTTACAAATAGATTACATGGTGAAAATGTTTACGTAACATGGGCAAATTATATTGGTATTGTCAGCAGTTTGGTCATAACAAAAATCACAAATCAAAATCTTTTCGGAGGGTAATCACTATGTTCAACTCAATCAAAAAGCATCTGTATCCAATCGTATCAGTCTTTGCCTTAATGGCAGTCGTAGCAGGTTTATTTACTTTTGTTTCACCTGTTTATGCCAGCACTGGCACGCCGGTTACTCCACCAACCGCGGTTGATATATATCTTATGGCGCGTTATAAGAGTGAACAATCCTGGTTGGCCGTACAACAGACCAATCTGGATAAAACTGCAACGGTCATTGCCAACGTTCAGGCGCTGATCACGAAAGCAAATGCAGCCGGAGAAGACACGAATATGTTGGTGGCTGCTCTGTCGATTTACCAAAACCAGGTTGCGACCGCAACAAATTCACACACCACTGCTGACAGCATTTTGGCCGCACACTACGGATTTGACGACAACGGAAATGTTATTAACCCTGTTACTGCACGTTTAACGGTGGATGACGCCCACCAGGCCTTGAATATTTGTCGAGACGTGTTGCTTCAGGCCGGTCATGATCTGAATAAGGCCGTCAGTGACTGGCACAAAATGGAAAAGAATAAGGACATCGATGCCTGGCTGAAAAAAGATTACCAGAGTGAGCTGAAATGGCTTGCCATCCAACAGGATAATCTGAATAAAACTGCTACCGTGGTGACCAATGTACAGAATTTGATCACCAAGGCAAACGGAGAAGGCAAAGACACCACTGCTTTAGTCAATGCACTGGCAACATTCCAATCCCAGATCGCCACATCGCAGAGCAGCCACAATACCGCCGCCAGTATTCTTTCGACCCACAACGGTTTCGACGCCAATGGGAATGTGATTGATCGAGATTCCGCTCGCCTGACGGTCAATAGCGCCCGGCAATCTCTGAGCGATGCCCATAACTTACTCTGGCAGGCCGCCAATGACCTACACCAGGCTATCAAAGAGTGGCGCGAAAATAATAAATAAACAATAGTTGTTTTAAAGAAAAGCCCGGGCGCTCCCCTATACGCCTGGGCTTTTTATTTTTTTAACTATTTGAGATAAAATGAAAGTCTGATTTATTTTAGCCAGATGATATTCAGGTTGTTTCAAACCAAACCAGAAATAGTGAATTCCAACTCCTATAATTAGGATGATTTATACCTATTTCAATCATCCTTTCCCAAGTATAATCGTTCAACGATATAAGCCCGGATGAGGTACCCTTTTATGGAACAAGACAATTTACGCGCCCTGCTGGAGGAGATCAGGCAAGGGCAAGTATCGGTAGATCAAGCGCTCGACCAGTTAAAACATTACCCATATGAGTCGATTGAGGGCTTTGCTAATCTGGATCACCACCGGGCACTTCGAAATGGGTTTCCGGAGGTGATTTTTGCTCAAGGCAAAACTCCCGAGCAAGTTTCAGAAATTTTCTCGCGTCTGATGGCTCACAATCAGCAGGTGCTGGCCACCCGGGTAAGCCAGGAGATGTACTTGCAAATTCGGGATTGGCTACCGGAGACAACTTATCACCCCGCAGCTCATGTTCTGTACGTTGATAGGAATAGTGAGCGAGGAAAGCTGGCCGGTATTCTGGTTCTTTCGGCTGGCACGTCCGATATACCGGTGGCTGAAGAAGCAGCCATTACTGCCGAGCTGATGGGAAATCAAGTTGAACGCGTCTATGACGTAGGCGTGGCCGGTTTGCATCGTTTGTTGGACAGATTGTCCATCTTGCAAAAAGCGAATGTGATCGTGGTGGTAGCAGGCATGGAAGGAGCCTTGCCCAGTGTGGTAGGAGGGTTGGTAGAAGTCCCCATTGTGGCGGTTCCCACCAGTATCGGTTATGGAGCCAGTTTTCAAGGTCTGGCGGCCTTATTGGGGATGTTAAACAGTTGCGCGAATGGGGTAGCCGTAGTGAACATTGATAATGGTTTTGGAGCGGGTTGTCTGGCAGCCAGAATTAACCGTTTAACGATAATGGGAAACCGAAATGAACACATTGGAAACAACCCTGGCACAGCTTGAGTTAAGCGGGATTCCATCCGAGCTGAGTTCGAAATGGAAATCCTTATTCATTGAATTACAGCAATATCAAAGCGCAGCAATCGCATTTTCAGGTGGGGTGGACAGCAGCTTTTTGGCATATATGGCCTTTCTGGCACTTGGCGAGCACATGGTGGCTATTACCATTCAATCGGCGCTTGAACCAACCGGGCAGGTTGATTTGGCAGCGAATTTTGCTAAAACGATGGGTTTCAAACAGGTAATCATCCCTTACGAACAGCTACAGAACCCGTTGTTCCGGACGAACCCGGTGGAGCGCTGTTACCACTGTAAAACTGCCATCCTGCATACGATTTGGGATTATGCCAGGAATAATAATCTTCAGGTCGTCCTGGAAGGTCAAAATGCCGACGACCAGGCCGATTACCGGCCCGGGCGGAAAGCGGTTCAGGAAACCGGCACCTTCAGCCCGCTGGCCAATAATGGCTTTACAAAAGCCGAAATTCGTTGGATCTCTAAGGTATTAGGGCTTCCAATTTGGGATCAACCCAGCTCACCCTGTCTCGCATCTCGATTTCCTTACGGTGTGCGTATCACTGAGCAGGGTTTGGAGCAGATTGCCCGAGCAGAAGCGTTTTTACACGTACAGGGCTTCAAATCTGTACGTGTTCGCTACCATAACGATCTGGCGCGCATCGAAGTGATGCCCGACCAGCTTCAAAAACTGCTCGAACTGCGCGACGAAGTTGTAAAACATTTCAAACAGATAGGATTTCTATACGTGTCCATGGATCTGCAAGGTTACCGTCAGGGCAGTCTGAATGAGGGGTTAAATTTATGAGCCTGCTTTATTGTGACTGTTTTTCTGGAATCAGCGGAGACATGTTTTTGGCCGGGCTGGTAGATGCCGGCTTGCCAGCGGACTACCTTTCGGAGCAACTTGGACGATTGGGTTTGCCCGGATTTAAGGGTGTGACGACTGGCAAGATTTTGAAGGGCGACATTCAAGGGACTTTTCTGAAATTTGAATTGGATGAGGATACTCAGGATGAGCACGAAGGACATCATCATCACGCTCACCAGCGCAATTTGAGTGACATCATTTCAATTATCAGCGCAAGTGATTTACCCCCTACGATCCATCAAATCAGTATTGACATCTTTAAAAAACTGGCTGAGGCGGAAGCAAAAGTCCACGGTAAGAGTGTCGAAGAGGTCCATTTTCATGAGGTTGGAGCGGTTGATTCTATTTTAGATATCGTTGGAGCGGCAATTGGGCTGAATTTTTTGGATATAAAGCAGGTTTATTCTTCGGCGCTACCGTTAGGCTCGGGTCAGGTGCAAAGCCAACATGGATTGCTTCCATTGCCTGCGCCGGCAACCCTGGAACTGTTAAGATCTGTTCAAGCTCCGCTGGTGCCTTCACCGGCTACCAAAGAATTGGTGACGCCAACCGGGGCTGCCATTTTAAGTACCCTGGCAAAATTTGAACAACCTGTCATGAATCTCAAGGCGATTGGGATCGGTGCGGGCGGGTATGACCTGGACTGGCCGAACGTCCTGCGACTTATGATTGGCGAAAATGATTATTCTTTTGGATTGCACATTGAAATTGAAACTAACATTGACGATATGAAC
This sequence comes from Anaerolineaceae bacterium, assembly GCA_035315125.1. GTDB lineage: Bacteria > Chloroflexota > Anaerolineae > Anaerolineales > Anaerolineaceae > DATFYI01. The sequence continues at coordinate 4,595 of DATFYI010000139.1, forward strand.
CCGCAGTTTTACGGAAATATCATGGCCAGATTATTCGAGCTGGGAGCATTAGACGTTTACTTTACGCCTATTATGATGAAAAAGAACCGCCCTGCCACAAAACTTAGTGTAATTGCTCGCCAGGAAGACGAAATTAAGCTGACTGACTTGCTACTGCGCGAGACCAGCACCCTGGGTGTACGGGTTAAACAAATGCAACGTCACGAAGCCGGTCGAGAGATCCGAAATATATCCACCCGTTTTGGGGAAGCGATCATAAAGATAAAAATTGTGGAAGGTCAGGTGATCCAAATCAGCCCGGAATACGATGTTTGCGTCAAGCTGGCCAAAGATCAACATATGCCTGTCAACCAGGTATACAATGAGGTTCTTCGTGTAGGCAGCGAACTTTACAACGTGTAACCAGTCAAGTTTCCAACTTGATACGTTTCATTTTGAATAATAAACAACCATGTTTTCCAACACATTCCATGAATTTTCAAAAACTTCAGTGGGTGTCTCAAAAAACTTGCCGTTAGTCATGTAGCGGATCGATTTATCATTGTAACCGGTCACGATTACAACGTGTTCGTAGGCAGCTACAATCGTTTTCCGTCCTTCAGCGTCAGTATATAAAGACGGTACACCACCCACCACGTTACCTATAACCCAGGCTATCACAGGATGGTTTTTGGCAATCTCTGATTTGATCTGATCGATTGTAAATGCTTTCGTCCCTTTGGCTGGCAGCCCGTGTTTTTGCAAAGCAGTTGCTACAGGTCCGGCATAAACGCCATAGGCATAGGGTGGCACCTGACCCCAAGGCCCTTTGACATCTCCCACAAAACCATAATCCGGGTTATCCGATAGAGGCATTTCGTACTGGAAATTGAACTCGTTGATGTGGACTCCGAAATAGGCGGCCCAATCGACCGCAGCACTGGCTTCACAGCCGATTGCAAAATATTGTTTATGGCCGCTTATATTTAGAATGTAATGTTTGGATGGAAAAACAGTCTGTGTTGGGTTAATTGTTATTAATTCCGTTGGGGATGGCGTTTGAATGGACGGGGAAATAATTAATGATATAGATGTGGCAAATGGACTGGGAGTTGCAGGCATAGTAGTAGCAAATAGTGGGGAAGCTGTTTGAACGGTTGTGGTAGGCATATTTCGGTTGGAAGCAACCACCGGTTGGCTGCATGAGCCTAACGTCAGCCCGCACAAAACCATCAGCAGGCAGGCTATTATGAATTTACTGATCGACTGGGACATAAAAAAGGGATAATTATTGATTGGTATCTTCTTGGATTTCAATTGTGCCCTGTTCCCCGTCAACAGTAAGTATGCATCCTGACTGGATTTTTTCAATCTGGAGCTGGTCGATACAGGGAATCTCGGAAATGATGCAGCCAACAGCAGTGATTGCCTCGCATTCCCGATTGAGGATAGCAGCCGGCGCCAGGCCATTAGCTTTCAGGCGATAAAGTATATACGATCCAACGGTAGAGCCTTTTCCTGTAGGGAAAACCAAAATCTTCCCAGCAATTGACTGTCCCTGTAACTCATGACCCTTCTCAACTACTTTGCTGGTATCAGGGTCAACCCCGCCATAGAATGAGATGCCCATCGATGTAACCAACGCTTCAGCGCATACCTTACCCTGGTATATTTTGCGACCCTGCAGTTTCATTTCAACGCCTCAGCGACAACCTGATCGAACGGTTTGAACATCGTTTTAAACTTATTCTTTGAAGAGGCGTAATAACAGGCCTTAGCGCTATCAGTTGCCAGGGCATTAAATCGTCCGCGGATAGGGGCAACGACGCAGCAAGTATCCACAGCAATAAGCGCCCCGGATTCTTCAATGAGCCGGGTAAAACCCATCTGGTCTGCAATTTGCTTGATTGGGCGCGAAGTAGTAATCCAAAATTCTTTGGTGACTTTTTTCCCCGCCAGCAAATCGGCCAGGTGACCAATCTCGTTGATTGACAGGTGTGGGCAGCCCAAACTGACGAAGTCGATTTCGGCTGAAGAGGCCTCATTGAGCGATTCTGCTGCCCGGTCGATTTCTCCTTTGCTGATACGGATGCTCTCGGATGGAAGATCGAATAAAGCTGCTTCTGGTGTAATTCCCTGCATATGGAATAGGGCCGCGCCGCCATAAGTTGCCAGGCTGGCGCAGAAAGATTTAAGCTGATCGATGGTAGCTTGTTGGATACCGGTAATGAATGGAACCGGTTTAGTCGCGTAGGTTTCCATCTTTTTCCCTATGACGATCCCTAAAGCTCCGAAATCACTGGTTTCTTGCAGGTCTGCCTCTACCTGGAAAGTGAAGGTTGGCTTACGGTTTTGCACCAGATGAAAGCCATATTCAGGGGTCCGACCGGAGATGGCAGCGGCCAGAGCACTCGGGCCGCCTTCGCGGTTGGTACGTGCCCCGATTACCGAATTGGCAAAAGCGACAGCGCTGCTCTCTGCCCAGCAAATATGCTCACCATAATGCGGCAGGTTACCGGAAAGAAAAGGCGTGCAGGTACAGGTAGTTATTACCCCCATGCGCGCGTAGGCCTTGATGACCCGCATTTGATTGAGTGCAAAGTCCTCAGAGATGCCCAATGAGCGCCAATTTTCAATATCCATACCGGCCGGGTTCAAAGTCGTTAACACCTGTGCTCGTCCCCCGCCATTTGCCATTTCGTCTAGAAAGCTCAAACCGGCCTCGTCCAGATTGTCATAACTGACACCGGAAATTTGTACAGATGACACCTGCACCATTCGTTCAGCACCGTAAATTGTCCCAAGCGCTGCCAGAATTTCCATGGCTTTGCGGGTTGAACGGCCATGTTTACCGGCCAGCATGTCCTGTTCTTCAGTGGTTAACCGCATGGATTATTCCTGGATAAACCTGGAGAGATCAATGTCCGGAAAAGGGGCTTTGTCGAACGATTTTCCGGTAGTAACCAGGGGTTTGGTCAGATCAAAGCCCACCTTTGTGGTTAGGTAAGTACTGGCTTCCGAGCTGGGGTCAAGACTGGATCCTTGTTCTTTATCTAAAATAATGATGTCTCGATCGGCCTGAAACCGGGTGGCCATGGCCCATTCTACTTCCTGTGGATTATAGATATCAATGTCTTTATCGACGACGAAGATATGTTTACACGAGCGGTGTCCGGCAAAAGCGGCCAGGATGGCTTTGCGCCCGTCATCTTCGTTCTGTTTATCGATTTTAATAATGGCATGAAGCCAGGAAGCTCCGCCTGGATCAACGTTGACATCCAGGCATTTAACCACCCCATTAACTTTTTTAAAGATGGTTGGCTCGCGCGGCATACCCATTAACAATTTATGTTCGAGGGCGCCGGGTAGCAGCGCCTGCCAGATTGCATCTTTGCGATGGGTGATGGCTTTGATTTCCAGAGTGGGTTCCTGGCGAACCACATCATAGGTTTCGGTCAGGTCCACAAACGGACCCTCGGCATGTTTTTCATCCAGGTAAACGGTTCCTTCCAGCACAAATTCTGTCTCAGCAGGTACGTACACATCGACTGTGCGGGCCTTGACCACTTGCAGCGGCTCAAGGGCGTTGGCAATTTCCAGTTCATCTACCCCAATTTGAATGGATGTGGCCGCCGCTGCCAGAACGTTAGGTGAATTACCTATACAGATGGCAACATCAATTTTTTTCTGGTCTTGTAAGAAGGCATCGAAATGACGGGAACGTACCACCCGCATGGCGAGCCGGGTTTTTGAAAACTGCATACAACGATGAAAATCTACATTTTGACCATAGTTGGGGTGGCGAGCGATTACAATGCCGGAGCTGATATAATTGCCACCATCCTGCTCACAGTGCCGCAAAATAGGCAGCAGATCGAGGTCCGGCTTGCTTTCAACGACCTGCTGGCAGGGTGCTTCGGTCACAATTTGGCAGGGGGAGTGCTGGTTAATCGCCCTGGTCAGAGCTGGGATGATCTCTGAGATCGGGATACCGAAGTAGCTTGCAAAAGCAGCCTTACTACCGAACAGATTGCCAACTACTCTAAAATCCGAATCTTTGACTTTCTCAAAAAGTACTGCTTCCGGCTCAACTTTTTTTAGGACACCGGCAATTTCATAATTCTTTGAAATCGGCGCGCTGACATGCAGCAGACGGCCGGTTTCGTCTAATTTTTTCAAATAGTCACGCAGGGACATATCGAATTGATCCGATTAATTGAGATTTTCTGCGAGTATACCATAGCAACAATAGTCGTAGTAGATTTGAGAAAGCCTATAGGATTACTTAAAAATGATTTTACAAAATCTATTGACTTTGAATAAAACCATCGTTATACTCTTTGAATAATACACTAGTTCAAAAAATAAAACTGACGTAAAAATGCCTATCCTTTCAATTCGCTTTTATTATTACCGCTTCTATTTCGACACCCATGCCGGGCAGCCGTTGGCGGTGCATTAGCGGGTATAAAAGGACATCATTGAACCCAAAAAGCGAGACCAACCAACGGTCTCGCTTTTTTATATTTCTTGGAGGAAATTATGCCTGTCAGAGGTGTAAGAGGAGCAATAACCGTAGAAGATGACCGGAGCGAATCAGTCCTCTCAGCCACAAAAGAGCTGCTGCTGGCAATTTTGAAGGCCAATCCCGGTCTAAATACCGAGGACCTGGCTAGCGCCTGGTTTACAGTGACCGACGATATCCGCTCGGTTTATCCAGCCCAAGCCGCTCGTGAGATCGGTTGGGGCTCTGTACCATTGATGTGCGCGCAAGAGATCCCGGTGTCCGGCAGCCTGCCACTTTGCATCCGTATCTTATTGAGCTGGAACACAGCTCTTGCTCAAGAATCAATACAGCATGTATATCTGGGTGCGGCAGCCAGCCTGCGACCTGATTTAGACAATTTGAAATAAGTTTAAGGAGATTTAGCCATGATGATCATAATGAACACCAATGCAACACAAGAAGAGATTAAATCCGTGA
>DATFYI010000140.1:0-4204 GCA_035315125.1 Anaerolineaceae bacterium
TCACTGTTGATCTGGGTGAAATCCGCCATGGGGTCTTCGGACAAACCATCCAACACATGGATCAATACACGGGTGCGTTGTATATGGCGCAGAAAAGCTGTACCCAGCCCGCTGCCCTCATGTGCCCCTTCGATTAAACCGGGGATGTCTGCCAAAACCAATGACGTATCAGCATCCAGCTCTGCCACACCCAGGTTTGGCTCCAATGTGGTAAACGGGTAATCCCCAATTTTTGGATTGGCATTCGTTACGGATGCCAGCAGGCTGGATTTTCCCGCATTTGGCACCCCGACAATGCCCACATCGGCAATTAACTTTAATTCCAACCGCAGATGTTTCTCCTGGCCAGGTTCCCCTTTTTCAGCCGTGCGCGGAGCCTGATTGCTTGCAGTGGCAAAACGGCTGTTCCCTCGTCCGCCGCGCCCACCCTTGCCAACCACCAGGCGCTGCCCGGGGCTGACCAGATCACCCAATAAGGCCGAGCTGTCTGCGTCGTAAACAACTGTGCCGGGCGGAACAGGGATAACCAGATGTTCGGCCGAGCGACCGGTCTGGTTATTGACCCCACCGCGTTGTCCATCCTGGGCAATAAAACGGGTCGTATGGCGGAAAGCAGAGAGGGTATTCAAAGTCTGCTGTACTTCCAGTACGATATCTCCACCGTAGCCTCCATCGCCGCCGTCCGGGCCACCCCGGCTGACATATTTTTCGCGGTGGAAGTGGACGGATCCATCACCACCCCGTCCTGAGCGGATATAAATATTGGCTTCGTCTATAAACATAGGTTTCGAGCGTCTTGTTCTCACAATGAAAATTTGAGAGTAGAGCAACTGCAAACAGCGCTCTACTCTCAATGCATACGGTTTATTACCGATTTCCGAATTTTGCTTTCAACAGATCTTCCAGCGTCGGTTGGCCGATCTCCTGCAATTCGTAACGGACCCTCTGCATCGGCTTATTCACTTTGATGATGCGGGTTAGATCGATCGGAGTTGCCGAAATGACCAGATCGACATCCATGCTGTTAATCGTTTTCTCCAGGTCGGCTACCATTTCATCGCCATAACCCATCGCCGGCAAGATTTGACCAGTGAACGGATATTTTTGATAGGTGGCTGCAATGCTGCCGACTGCATATGGGCGCGGGTCAACGATCTCAGCCGCCCCAAAGCGGCGAGCAGCAACCCAACCAGCCCCGATGGTCATTTCGCCATGTGTCAGGGTCGGGCCGTCTTCAATCACCAATACCCGTTTTCCTCGCACCGCCCCGGGGTTATCGATAAAAAGCGGAGAAGCTGCTTCAACTATGGTTGCACGCGGGTTCATGGCATATAGATTCTCACGCACTGTAATTACATTCTCGGGTAAAGCCGAATCTATCTTGTTGATGACAAAAATATCCGCCATGCGGCAGTTGGTCTCACCTGGATGATAGGATTTTTCATGACCGGGTCGCAGCGGATCAGCCACCACGATTGAAAGGTCCGGCACGTAAAACGAAAAATCATTGTTCCCGCCATCCCACAAGACGATATCCACTTCTTGCTCTGCCTGACGTAAAATGGCCTCGTAGTCGACCCCGGCATACACAATCACGCCATTGTCGAGGTGAGGTTCATATTCTTCTCGTTCTTCAATAGTGCATTCGTAGCGGTCCAGATCGGCATAGCTGGCATAACGCTGCACTTTTTGCTTTACCAGATCGCCGTATGGCATGGGATGACGAACAGCCGCAACCGAATAGCCCATTTTGCGCAGGATTAAAGATACTCGGCGGCTGGTCTGGCTTTTTCCAGAGCCTGTCCGCACTGCACAAACCGACACAACCGGTTTGCTGGACTTGACCTGAGTGTTGCCTGGTCCCATTAAACAGAAATCAACGCCGGCCGCCAGAACAGTCGAAGCCTTGTGCATGACGGTCTCGTGAGATACATCGCTATAAGCAAAGACTACCTGGTCCGCTTTCAAATCTTTGATCAGCCGCACCAACTCACTCTCCGGGTAGATCGGGATGCCTTCCGGATAGAGCGAACCGGCCAGTTCAGCCGGATATTTACGACCCTCGATATTGGGGATCTGGGTTGCAGTAAACGCCAAGACCTGGTAGTCAGGGTTATCGCGAAAGAAAACGTTGAAGTTGTGAAAATCGCGCCCAGCCGCCCCCATAATGATTGTCCGAACGGGTGTCATCTAATTCCTCTCCTATTGAAAAAAGTATATCGTTCCAAACTACATCGCTTCTGGAGCGGTGATACCGAGCAGCCCCAGACAGTTGCCAATCGCCTGCCGAGCGGCAGCCACAATGCGCAGTCTCACAGCTCGAACCGGTTCGTCAGCCTGCAAAACCGGGCATTGATTATAAAAATCGTTGAACGCTTTGGCGAGATCATATCCCAGGTTAGAAATATACAACGGGCGGAACTCGCCCGCCGCTTTTTGCACTTCTTTTGGCAGGCGAGAGATCAGATCCACCAGTTGAATTTCAACCGGTGATAATTCATAAGAAGGAGTAAGCGCGTCAGGTAGCTGACCGGCCACTTTGCGCAGGATGCTACTGGCCCGAACGTGCGCATATTGAATGTAGGGGGCTGCCTGGCCATTGAAATCCAGGGCGGCATCCCAATCAAAGGTGACTATGCGCGTGCTGTCGCGCGATAGCATCGAATATTTGATTGCGCCCAGCGCCACCGCTTTTGCAATCAAGCCCTGGCTTTCCGCAGACAAATCAGGGTTTTTGGTTTTAACGATCTCCAGGGCTCGCTGCGTGGCCTCCCGGACCAGGTCGTCCAACAACACCACCGTGCCGTCCCGGGAAGACATGGTTACATTGCCCGGCAGATTGACAATCTCATAGGCCAGATGATAACAATCCTTTGCCCAGACATAGCCCATCAGCTCCAGGGTTTTAAAGATCTGGATCATGTAAAGCGACTGGCGTACGTCAATCACATAAACTGAACGGTCCAGATGGTATTCTTCAAACTTCCGAACCGCCAGCGGCAAGTCTTTGGTGGAATAAAGCGAGGTTCCATCCGAACGCAGCACCACCAGCACCCGGTATTTTTCGTGGGTACCTAAGATTTCATCCAACGGCACAATCACTGCCCCGGCCGGTCGTTCATCGCGGGCGATCCCTTTTTCGATCATGCGCTTGACAAACTCTTTGCCCGGTTCTTCTTCTTCACTTTCAAAATAAAACCGGTCAAACTGCACGCCTAACAGTTGATAAATCTGCTCGAAACCTTCCAGGCTCCACTGGCGGGTCTTCTGCCATAATGCCACGATTTCAGGATCACGTTGATCCCAACGCGCAAACAAAGCGCGTACCTCCGCTTCGACTTCCTTGGAGCTATCATAATAGCGGTCTGCTTCGGCGTAGATATCTCCCATCCAGCGGGTTTTATCTTGGCCGGGTTCCTGTCCGGCATGGTATTTCCGGTAATCCCACAACCACTTAATCACGTGCAAGCCAATATCGCCAATGTAATTGGTTCTTACCACCTCATTCCCGGCAAAATCAAGGATATTGCAGACGGAATTCCCAAGGATTACGTTGCGCAAGTGACCTACGTGGAAGGCCTTGTGGGTGTTCGGCTGTGAGAATTCCACCATTACACGCTGGCCGTTTTTTGAGGAGCGTCCAAATGCTTTGCCCTCGCTCAAAACGGTGTCCAAAACCCGCCGGGTATACTCAGCGGTCGAAAAATACAGGTTCAGGTAGCCCTTGACGGCTTCCAGCTTTTCAAAACCGGTCGGCTGGCCTAAGGCAGCTGCCACACTTTCGGCAATCTCCTGAGCGCGCCGAGGCACATTTATTTTTTTACCGAGGCGAGCTTCCTGGGCCGCCAACTGAAAAAACGAGGTCGATATGCCCCACTGACCGCTGAATGGAATCCAGCTCCACTGCAAAGTTGGCTTTGGCAGCCCTTCATGTTCGCAAAAGTCCTGGATGCTTTGTTCAATTTGCTTCTGTTCGGTTTCAAACATGCCGCTGACCCACTTTTATTTTAATGAATATTGCCCAATCGCAATCTTAAGTCCTGCGGATTATAACACATGGCAGCAGATCAAACCTCACAAACCTACAAGTAACGAACCGCTGAAAGCGTGGAGCATAGGAAACAAGAATCTGCAGATCGAAATACCCGAAAAGAATTTTTTTTGGGGTATTTTGTGTATTTCAAAACCATTTTTTGACCAGCAG
>DATFYI010000141.1:0-12792 GCA_035315125.1 Anaerolineaceae bacterium
GTAGCAGTTCCTCCGCTGTCAAACCAAAACTTGCCGCTAGTTTAACTGTCAGTGCGGTTACTCGCTGGGAGTGACCTTCCGTCTCCTTATCACGCAGATCCATGGCTTGCGACCAACCTTCGATCGTCTCGTCATAGGCCATCATCAGCTCAGCGTTGGAGCCTTGCAGATTTTCAAAGAGCTGGGCGTTGTCGATGGCTATGGCAGCCTGACCCCCCAACATATCTAAAAAGGCGGCCTGATCTGCATCCAATTCCAGATGCTCGTTCTGGAAGATCTCCAGCACTCCTTTAATCTGACCTTTGGCGATCAGGGGTACACCAACATAGGTCACGAAGCCTTCCTGGGCGAGCTGGTGTGAGCGCGAAAATTCTCTTGTATTCCTGGTCAGATCCTGGATCACAACGACTTGCCGCTGGCGAACTGCCTGCCAGGCATTACCATCTCCGATGCGCAGGTCGGTATGCTGCAGCGACTGAGTGCGAAAGCCCTGCCCGGTTGAAAACCGCAGGGTCTGGGTAACCGGGTTGTAGATCAAAATATCGGCAGCATGGACGCCCAGTTGTTTGACGAGCTGGTCCAGTAGAATGTCGAGCGTGAGATGGATTTCAAAGCTGCTGGCGATGGCCATGTCAATGGTGCGCAGGGCAGTCAGATTCTGCAAGCGACGCTCGGTCTCCCTGTTCAGACGTGCATGCTCAAGCGCCAGGGCGGCTCGATCGGCAAAGATGGTCATCAGGCGTTCGTCATCGGCAGAAAAAGCATCTGGTTGGGCACTCTGAATATCAATTGCTCCGATCAGCTGGTCGCCGACCTTAAGCGGGATGGTCAGTTCTGACCTGGCCATGTCCCAGGCGGAAACATAGGAAGAGTTAACCTGCACATCTGCCGCATTGATGGAATGGCCTGTCCGGGCAGCCAGGGCAACCAGCCCGGGCCCATCCAGTAAAAGTTCGATCTTGTCCGATGGAGCAAGGGAAGGGAGCGATGAAGCCAAACAGACCAGTTTGTTTGAATTCTTTTCAAGCAGAAATACACTGGAATTCGTCTGCCCAAGCTCCACCAGAACAGTTTTTAGAATCGTTTGAGCCAAGGTAAGCACGTCAGAAGAAGAATCGGTCAGCAATGCCCCAGTTGCACGGTACAGGCGGGACAATTCTTCAGCCTGGCGAGCTCGTTCTTGCTCTGAGTTCTTACGTTCAGTGATATCTCTCCCCACCCCTTGAAATTCGATAATATTTCCTTCGGCGTCCAACACAGCGGAATTATCCCAACTGAAATAACGAATCCCTTGTGTGGTACTCTGGCGCGTCTCGGTCTGTTTTCGATAAGGGGGCGTTTTAATTGCCTCCAGCGCCTCCAGACTGATCGCAAGGTCTTCAGGGAATACGGAAGGAGCAAATGATTTTCCAAGCAGGTTTGCCCGACTCTGGCCAAAGGCGCGGCAATAAGCATCATTGACAAAGGTCAAATTTCCGGCCAGATCGCTGCGTGCGATAATATCTGATTGGGTTTCTATCAGACTGCGGTAGCGCGCCTCGCTGAGCTTTACCGCATCTTCTACCCGCTTGCGTGCCGTGATGTCTTCAACAACTGAAATAGTATACTTTGGTTCTCCATTCGATTGGCGCACCAGCGAGACAGTCAGATTGACCCACACCAGCGAACCGTCTTTGCGGATATTGCGTTTTTCCATCACATAGGTTTTGATCTGGCCGGATAACATTTGACGCAGATACGCTAGATCCATTTCAAGATCATCAGGATTTGTTATATCTTGAAACCTCATCGTCAGCATTTCTTCCGGAGAATAACCAACGATATCGCAATATCTTTGATTGACACGTAAAAAATATCCATCAGCAGCGACGTGTGCTATGCCAACCGCGGCTTGTTCAAAGGTCGAGCGGAAGCGTTCTTCGCTTTCACGCAGCGCACCTTCGGCCTGTTTGCGCTCGCTGATATCGCGCAAGACCACAAAATAAACCTGTTGACCATTATAGTTTTGCAAGCGGATAGTCAATTCAACCGGGAATTCCTGGCCATTGGCTCGCACATTTACCGTTTCAACCTCATGAAGAGGAATATTGGACGACTCTTTTAGATTGAACGGCACAATTTTATCTTCGGATGGCACCAGGTCTGCGACCTTCTTTGTCAGAAACTGCTCATGAGTATAGCCAAACAACTCACAGGCGTACGGATTGGCGTCCAGAATCCGGCCATCCAGCGATTCGACAAAAACGGCGTCCTGTACCCCATCGAAGATACTCCGGTAGCGCTGTTCGCTCTCGTGCAAGGCCTGTTCGGCTTGTTTGCGCTCGCTGATATCCGTTGTAAAAGCAATATTGGCTGGACCACCCACCAGATTTACCCGGTCTACTACGATTTGCATCGGAAATTGCGAGCCGTCAGCGCGCAAAGCAATGGTTTCATATTCTTTGGGAACCGGGAGATCCACAGACCGCCGACTAATGAACTCTTTCATTTCTGCCTGACGTTGAGGTGCAAAAAACTCGTAAGTCTGCCGACCAATATATTCAGCGAGGCTTTGTAAACCAAACAAATTTAAAAACTTCAGATTGGCATAAATACCGATCCCATTTCGCGAGATACTGATGGAAACTGGCGCCAGATCGATCAGCGTTTTGAATGGAATCTCATCTATAAGGGAGGCATCCTCTGCCTGCTTGAGTTTTGTGGTATCTTCGATTTTGGTACTTCGGGATTGTTTTTCGGGGGAATTGCGGCCAGAAAATTTCATTGGCTGTCCACTTTGCTTTGGCTTTGACCTGCTGGCCTCTTCCATTCGTCACCTCAAAGGGCCTCTATTAAGATGCTGGATTTGTCTAAACATTATAAAAATTACAAATCCATTAAAAGCAAAAAGGACAATTCTGTCAACAGCTTAGCAGGTGCCCATTTTGTATATCTGTTTGTCCCATCCTAAAATTTCAAGAATTAAGTCGTCGGATTCGCACTAAAAGCCATTATTCAAAACCACTCAAACCCCTTATAATAACTTTTCCCATTTTTAATCTCGATCTTTAATCGTCTTGAGACAGGATCAGGACTGAATAGGGGCCGATCCCCACGTTGGCTCGAAACGGCATGTTGTCCATGGGGTCGCCGCCAGCTACGGTATCGTAGCCCATCTGGTTATTGAAATCCGTGCTGTAGCCCTGCCAATCGCTATTGAAACGCACGCGCCATAAACCCTGGCGCGGCATACCCAGGCTGTAGCTGTCATAGCTGTGGTTGGCAAAGTTCGCAACGACCACCACATCGTCGCCCGCACCGCCATTTTCCCAACGATGAAAAGCGATCAATTTATCCGTATCGTCGACGCAGTAGACATTAATATTCTGTCCCCGCAGACCGGCGGTCTGGTTGAACCAGTTTCGCCTCAAGCGGATCAAATCGCGGTAAAGCAGGTTAATGCCGCTGTAAGTTTGCAATCTGGACCAGTCGATTGGAACCGTGTCTTGGAAATAGCCGTCTTCGAGGAATTCCTGACCCTGGAAAATCATCGGGATGCCCGGCGCCGTAAAAACCAGTGCGGCTCCCAGTGTAGAGCGCTTGCGGGAGAACCAACTGCCGGCATTGCCGGGCCAGATCTCTTCCGGCACCCGGCTGTGACCATTTGCCACCTCATCATGCGACTCGGTATAAATCACTCGCTGGAAAGCGTCGCCATTGTAAGCATGGTAGAGGGCGTCGCGTACCGCCAGCATATCGCGATCGCCATCGTTCGCTGTAATAATGGCCTGGCGGATAGGGTGCACAAACCCGGCAGCCCATTGCGAGCCGAAGCCTGCTCCACCAGAGCCGGTATCTTTGGTGATCCATTCATTATCCTGCAAATCTTCGGCAATGGTAATTTTCCAGGGCTGAGTTGCGCGGATTTCGTTGTTTATCCACTGCAGCAAGCTCCAACCATCCGGCAAGTCGTTGGCAGGATCGCTATTATTGCCATTGCGATTGCGGATATTGACCACAGAATCGAAACGCAATCCATCCAGCCGGTATTTATTAAGCCAGTAGAGTGCATTGTCCCGGAAATATTGACGCACTTCACCACGACCGTAATCCGGGCGGGTAGCGCCCCACGGGGTGGAAGAGCGCTCATTGTCATAAAAATAGATACCGCCATTATGGTCTGCATCCGTCCAGCCATCGAAGCACCACAAATCCAGATCACCCGGGCCGCAGTGATTGTAAACAACGTCCAGAATCACGGCCATGCCGTAAATATGGGCGGCTTTGACAAACTGGTACAACGCCTGAGGCCCGCCCAGCGCATTTTCGACCGAGAATGGCTGTGATGGGTTATAACCCCACGAATAGTCCGTTGAATATTCGGCCACCGGCATGATCTCGATGGCATTGATCCCTAAATCGCGCAAGTAGGGCATCTTTGGAATAATTTCATCAAATGTGCCTGGACCCTGGATGGAAGTATCGTTGAATGTGCCCACATGCATTTCGTAAATCACCAGCTCATTCCAGGACGGCATGGTGAAGTTATCGCCTGTCCAATCAAAGTTGGGATCGTGAATGATGGCGTTGCCCGAAGAATTGACAACCTCACTGCAATAAGGATTTTTACGCCAGAGCAGGGACTGCCCATCATTTTGGATTACGAATTTGTACTCATCACCGATTTTCGCCCCCGGAACTTCCACCGACCAATAGCCGTTGCCATCGCTGGCAAACGGATTGGCGCTGCTGCTCCATTGGTTGAAATCTCCCGCCGCGAAGACTTGTGAGGCAAAGGGCGCCCAGACGCGAAACGCCACACCTCCCGGAATAAGAATGGTGCCCATGCCTGGAAGCGCGGTTGGCGAAGTTTGTGATCGATTTATTGTCATGAAATACTCCTTCCCAATGTATAATAATCCATCCTCACCAAATTTTCGAGACCCAATTTTACATACCCACTCCAGCTTCCATCCTGAAAAATACATTCGGCTACGATACCTTCCGCCCTTTACAGAAAGAGGTGATCGAGAATATCCTGGCTCACCGCGATACATTGGCAATTATGCCCACCGGGGGCGGAAAATCGCTGTGCTACCAGATCCCTGCACTCCTATTAGACGGACTAACGGTGGTCGTTTCTCCTCTCATTGCGCTGATGAAAGACCAGGTTGAGCAGCTGCGCGCCAGCGGCGTCCCGGCGTTATTCCTCAACAGTACCCTTTCACCCCAGGCCTACCAGGAGAATATGGGGTACATCCGGCGAGGCAAGGTTAAGCTACTGTATTTGGCGCCGGAAACCCTGCTCACCCCGCGCATCTTTGCTCTGCTTGATTCGGTTTACGTGTTTGTAGGACAGGCTTTCAACGCCGGTGAAAGTATCGCGTCCTTGATGAGGCGTCACCAGTTAATGGCCGATACTATCCTGGACTACCTGGCGCGTTACGTAGCCGCCGGGAACAAACTACGCAGAAGCGATGATCTTAACGCCATGGCATCGGCTTCACCGGACGACCAACAGGCCGTCTTCAACGCCTTTGACCGCCTGGGCACCTTGCTACTTAAACCGGTATTCGATGAGCTGGACGGCAGGATCGATTACAACGAGTTGAAAATTTTAAGGTTGATTTATTTGACAGTAAGAGAATGATTTTACGATTTGCTTAGCTTACCACCGGCTCGGCCCAGGCTGGCCTCGATATAGACAAGCCAGTTTGCGGTGTTATCTTTCATCCGGATTTACTTTGGTTTCCATACATATGGAGTTGAATACGCCAGACACCTGAAGCCGTGTTTGGCGAGGATTGGCTGGCTGTTGGAACTGGCATCCACCTGCAAAAAACGAAAGTCGCGCTGGCGGGCCTCACGCACACGCACCGCTAATAGGGCGGTATAGTAGCCGCTTTTGCGGTACTGTTTGAGGGTGGATCCACCCCACAGGGTGGCAAAAGATGTCGATAGCAGGTACTGTGTCCAGGCAGCGCTGACCACCCGGCCGTCCTGCCAGACTGCGAAAATGCTGAGTTTATCGGGGTTGTGTTCCAGGTCATATTTCATTCCACTGGCCATTTCAATGAAATCACTGCCCCACACCTCACTCAGCATCCGTACAATCTCATCTACTCCTGCCGGGGTGGTGATGCGCTGCACAGCGGAGACGTCCATCGTCCAATATTCGGATGGCAGTTCGTTGATATCGACCAACATGAGCGCTTCGGGCTCGCCGGCGGAGAAACCGTGCGCAAGTAATCGCTTTGGCAAATCCACAGGCTGGTCGTAGCTGTAATATTTCCACTCAAAATCAGTATTGAGTTCTTTAAAATAATCTATCTGATTTTGAATGGCGTCATCCGCAATATCTACGGTCAGAGCGGACCAGCTGATATACCCTCCGCCATCGCCAACCCCAGTCAGCATGTAGCGTACCAGTTGCGGCAGCACTTCACGCCGCATACGAGTCCATTCGCATTCGCGCCGTACCTCTTTATCAAAAATTGCCAGTATTTCAGAGTCTTCCATGTTTTCTCCTTATTATAAACAAAACGCGAAGCCTCCCAGCCAGGAACACGGATTACAAAACAACTCAATTTAGACAGGATAGACACAATACCAACACCAGGATTGCACGAAATTTCGCATAATTCGCACCGCCATACCGGCGCTGAAGACTGTCAGGTCACAACGTGGGTTCTCTCATCCTCCTTGAGTCAGTGTAAAGGCGTTCAAGCCAAACGAGTAGTTGCTCGAGGTCGGGTCCTTGCCGGTGAGCTGAAAGGCCAGGGTGTGAGACCCGGCGGTGAGAGGAATTGTTCCCACAGAAATGCTGCCGCTTGGCATCACCAGGGGTGCGTACAGATCTAGCGGGGTGCCGAGCGGGTTGCCATCTACCAGGGTCTGGATTTTCCCAAAGTCAGGCGCCATTGTGGCGTACAGATTGAGCCTGTATTTCTCGCTTGCAGCTACAGAGATGGAGAACCCAATCGTGCTACCAGGCTGCGCACTGGAAAACAACTGCCTGTTCCCGCTCCAGCGTGTTGTGTCGCTAAAAGGCGTCATATCCTGCACGCTGGGGGACAGGTTGACTTTATTCTTGATCGGCAGAGTTGCAAATTCGATGGCTCCAGGGACATTGATGTTTGTCGGCGTCGCCATGCCATTTTTCATACGAGCGCTCAGGACCCAGCGCATGATCGCAATCTGCTGTGGTGTCAAATCGCTCCGGTCGATGCCGGTTGTGCTGTAGTACGACATGATGTTATAGCGCGGCAGCGGAAACACGCGGCCGTTCAGAGTAATGGATTCCTGGGGGTTGCATTGGTATTGAGGAATAGCGATGAACGGATCGGGCGGTGTGTCACTCAAGCCATCGCCGTCAAAAGCCTGCGGATCATTGCCATGCGCGCCTAGATACGTTTCTGCGGCTTGAAGGCTTTGAAAAGTCATTGCAAACGGGTGAGACAATCCAAAATAGTGACCAACCTCGTGCGCCAAAATGCCGATATTTTGATATCCGCAAACCTTAGTGTCATTAAAGCCAGGCATCTCGACAAAATTATAATTAGACGACGAAAAACCGCCTCCCGTGGGCGCCTGTCCGGCTCCGTGTATGAAGAACACCACCAGCTTGCTGGCGTAATCGGCGGCAGTTCGATTTCCAAAATCGACCTCACGTTTCCAGTTCGCATCTGTGTCTCCGCTCATATCGTTGAGCAGCGTGCTGTTGAGCGTCGCAAAATCTGATTCAGGATCATAAAGAATGCGAACGCTGGCTTTGGCGTAGATTTCGTTGGCTTTGTCCACCCATTGTTTGACTTGTTGGGGCGTAATCCGAGTAGTGCGCCCGCCATTATCGTCAGATAGTTGGATGGCCTGCAGGCGCACGGTGAGCAGCGGGTAGGCCGGATTTGGGGGTGGCGGCATTACAGTCGGTGTTGAGATAGCACCTGATGTTGGCGCCATGGGCCGGGCCGGGTTTGTTAGAGTGCTCAATGCTACGGATGTATCTATAGGCTCTGGTGCACGGCTGGCTTCTGTTGTCGTTGGCATAATGACCGGTGTAGTGGCCATTGGGGCGGCCTGCCTTGGGCTGAGTATGCAGGCGCTAAGTATGAAAATCAAAATAACTAAAATATATTTTCGCATCTTTGTCCACTCCCTAAAAGCGACTCAATGGAAGGGTGTGATTACCATGCCATATAAACCTGGAATGTGGCCTTCAAGACAATTTCAGTATACAGATTCCAGGTCGATCAGGTTTAAACGAAAATAAGAATAGGCTGCCGGCCATGTGCTAATACGATGAAAAAGAAATTTCTGCCCAAATCAATGAACCACAATAATCTGGGACTAGATAAGTTTATGCTTATAAATGAGGAGGGTAGGTTCAGAAAAACGGTCAATGGTTGCGAACGGACACCTTTCATTTGCAGCACAGGCAATGAGGCTTCTTTGTTACGATGATTGCAGTAGAAGGGATCTAAGGAAATTCAACCAGTTTGAGCTTCAGGACGGCATCGCGAGCCTCCAGAGGGACAACCGCTCCGATTTTGTTCAAATCCGCTACCGTATCGATTTCTAATGGGCTTTCTTCAAGGCCCAGCCCGCCATCTAAATCCGATCCAATGCTAATATGGTTCCAGCCGATCAGGTCAGCCATATAGTTGGCGCGACGTTGCAGCTGTTCATACATGCTGACAGGTATTGACTTGTCTTTTTCCCAGCGCGGTTCGAGAAAACGATTATACAAAAGAAGGCCATTTACGCCATCCCGTTCACCAATTGCACGAATCATGTCATCACTCAACTGGCGGTTTGATGGGGTCAATGATCGAGCATTGGCGTGTGACGCACAAACGTGTGGAAACTTCAGATCCAATCCTTGCCAGACGCCCTCTTCATTAAGATGCGAGATATCCCAAATGATCCACAGTTCTGCCATTTGTTCCAATAATGATAACCCTTCCGGCGTCAGGCCGCCTTTTTTGAATGGAAAATTGCCTCCAGCGACCCCGACATTGTACTGCCAGATAGGAAGAACGCGCTTCGGAAAACGACCGCAGCTGGTGGATTATTCAAACAGATATCGAAAACAACTGCCCAACAACCGGATGGCTATGTCCCTCATGACTGTCTGTATGCTTCCTTCAGTTTTTCAACGTCAAGCTTGCCCATTTTGAGCATTGCTTCGGTCACCCTGCTGGATTTCTCGGCATCCGGGTCGCTCATCAGCTCACCCAATACAGTGGGGACAATTTGCCAGGACACGCCGTATCTGTCTTTCAGCCAGCCGCATTGCCCTTCTTCCCCGCCCGCACAGAGCTTCTCCCAAAAATTGTCCACTTCTGCCTGCGTCTGGCAGTTCACGAAGAAGGATATGGCCGGGGTGAAAGTAAAGGCATGTTCCAAACTGCTGTCCATGGCCATAAAACCCTCTCCGTCGAGAAAGAACGAGGCGTGTTTCACTGTTCCTTCCAGCCCGCCTTCATTGGCGCTAAAGCGTTCTATCCTGGCAACGCCCGAATTCTTAAACAGCGAAGTGTAGAAATGGACGGCTTCTTCAGTTTTTCCGGCTTGCTCACCGACAAACATTAAAAATGGGCTGATTTTTTGCGGAAGGCCGGCCAGGTTCAATTGCCATGAAACTTTATATTTATCCTCCACCCAACCGAATGCATCGCTGAACGGATATTTATTCAGTTCCATCAGAACTTGCCCACCTTCAGAGAGCTTCTTCCACAACTCTTCGATTTCCTGTTGCGTCTGGCAGGACACAAAAAACGACGTGGCCGGGGTGAAAGTGAACACTGGGCCTCCGTTTAAGGCCATGAATTCATCTCCGGCCAATTGGAATGTCAGCATCGATACCTTGCCCTTGGGCCCAGGTACTTCCTCGCTCATAGGCGTATTGCTTTCAATCTTTGAATCCTTAAAGATGGAGGTATAAAACCTGACCGCTTCCTCCGCCTGATCGTCAAACCACAAGAACGGGATAATTTTTTGCATTTCGTTTTTCTCCTTGCATCGCCAATAAACACAAACCGTCCGGCATATCTCAGCGAACAGCCATCTCAATTGCACAAATCTACCATATTTTATCAATTATAGCCAATACAGACACAACAAAATCAACTCGGGTCCCGAGCGGTTGGCCTAGACCTGAGCTTATTTCGAACGTAATGAACGGGACAGTTTTAACTGTTGCGCTGCTCGTAAACGATACTGCCAATGTAGACTATGACCGGCACTAACACCAATGCCAGCAAAGAAAACCACAGTCGATCTCCTGTTAGCGACGGTAAGCCGACGTCACTTGCAAATGAATCCCACATCAGAACGAAGTACGCCATGCCATTGCCGATTATAAAAGCACGATTACCTGATCCGGCGTGGATCAACTGTATTCTTTCATCACGTTCATCGATCATCATTTTTCGAGCGGCCTTCGGATTGCTACGTGTATATGCATATTGTGCAAGGCTGGCGATGCCCATAATAAATACCAATATGCCACAAGCAGGAATAAGTCGTCCGTTGAAGATAATACCGCTCAGCAGGCCAGGTAATATAAATCCAACTACCGTTATGACCAATCCAAGCGCTATCAAAACCAGGCCCCATACCAATTTATCTTTGACCCAATTCTTTTGTTTATTCATCGATATCCTCCTCTTCGGAATAAATGAAAATATCTTCGATCTTGACCCCAAATTGGCGGGCAAGCTTGAATGCCAGCAGGATCGATGGGTTGTATCGCCCTCGCTCGAGTGAGATGATCGTTTGGCGGGATACACTCACCCGGTCTGACAGCTCCTGCTGGGTCCAGCCTTTTTGGTTGCGTAACTCTTCTAGTTTATTTACCATCACATCTCCAAATATAAAGTTTACTTTACATAGCATGGCATAATCTTTAGCTAATGTCAAGCACGCTTTACATTTATACAGTGATCTCCGGCCTGAACTTTTACCCGCCGCTGGATGCGACTCGCTGTAGGCTGGGTACTCGAAAAATATTCTATAGAAGTCCAAATTGATGTGACAATTTAATCCGACAAGTGTTAAAATAATGATCATTAATGAATAGAACTCGCTGGTAATTATTTATTTTTCTGGATACGGAATGGAAAATGCCTGTCCGTACAGCTTAAAATGGAGGTGATGCTATGATACGAACGATTCTTGTTCCATTGGATGGTTCGGAATTCAGCGAGCGAGCGTTACCGGTAGGCATTGAGCTGGCAACCGCCCTCAATGCCCGGGTTGTGCTCGTTAGCGTGGCTGGGAGCGAATCGGCTATTCCGCTGAAGCTTACGCCAGAGGACCGCAGGGAAATCTCTGAACAATACGCCGACGTCGAAGAAGAGGAAGAGGTACTTTCTACTGAACCCAGAATGGTCGAGCGGGCCCAGGAACAGATACGGGCAGTCGACGAAGCTGAGGAGTATCTCGCAAGCATCGCTGCAAAGTTGTCAGATACAGGCGTTCAAATCGAGGTAGCTGCTCCTTACGGTCCTGCCGTGGAAGGAATCCTGAGCGAGATCGATCTGCGCTCGGCAGATCTGGTGGTCATGTGCACCCACGGGCGTTCGGGGTTAAACCGGCTGATCAGTGGTTCGGTAGCCTCAGCAGTACTGGCCCATAGCCCAGTGCCGGTATTGATGGTGCCACCCGACAAGTGATCTCTCTAAAAACATGAAAGTGATCATTCATACCAGGCCAATCCTGACTTGCTGAAATTGATGCCCTGAATGATGCCATTATAAATAAAAAGCGCCCTCCATTTCGGGAGAGCGCTTCAATTTTCACACGAACGGCCCATTCCATCTATTTTATCCCAAACCCGCCGGATTTCTTGAATGATTCCCTCGAGTTGAGTTCCATTTGCTTATTCCATGAATCTGGTCGACTGGCATCTATCCGACTTTAGAAGTGCTGCCGATTCGCGGCTCTAACGCTCTTTCGACCGATCGAGCCGGCAACAGCTTCATCCCGAATAAGAAGCGCATCACGTTCCAGCGCCGCACCAGGTATTCATAAATGGCCAGCACAATGACGAACGAACTGACCGCAATCGTCGCCCACTCCAGTACTTCCGGGATCGCCAGGGGCAGGATAAAGTAAGCTACGGTCACAATCACGGTCTGGTGCAGGATATAGAAGGGCAGGACCGCTTCATTGGCCCTATCCAAGCGGGGCGACCGGGCAGTCAGGTATTGCATGCCCAGGCCGAAGATTGCCAGGACACACATCCAGCCGCCGATGGTGCGCATCGTCCCTGCCAGAAGCAGGGCCGGCGTCATCACATTCGGGTTGGCGATCCGACTATACAGGACGATGAAGCCCACCACCAGCGCCAGCCCGGCCGCCAGAGAGATCCATCTCGTCTGCCGGATCCTTTCTTGCAGGCGCGTGTCAGAGACGACCAGGAAACCCCACAGGGTGAACCAGAGATAAGCAATGTAGGGCCAGCCGCCATTTGTCTGCATCAACAGGCTACCGGAGGAGAACACGAGGTAGCTTAGCAAAATGGGCACCGCCAGCAAATAAACCACCCCAGGTTTGGAGAGGGCGCCACCCAATTTGGAAAGAACATGGCTGCCTCCACTCCTCAACCAGCGCAGCAATGGATACAGCACGACGCTAAATATAAACAGCACCAGCAGATAATACAGGTGGTCGCCCAGCCAATGGATGGTATTGAGATGATAGTAGTACGGCAGGTATTGAAGATAACTACCACTGAACAGGTGATGCCAGGAGGCGTTCAAATAGGCCTGTATCGAGCTGCCGGTCAGGTCTGCCACGAGCAGCGGCACC
>DATFYI010000142.1:0-3593 GCA_035315125.1 Anaerolineaceae bacterium
ATCGGGAATATTGCCATTGATGGCGACCGCCGCCTGAAATTCACTGTTGGCTTCCAGATAGTTCCCGGTGATCTCGAGCACAATGCCACGGGCGCGGTGTGTCTCTAAGGCATCTTTGTTCAATTGGATGGCGGTTTTCGAATCGGCGATGGCTTTATCCAAGGAGTCAAGCCCACCCTGGCCGTTTTGCGTTTCATCGGCGATCACTTCGGCTAAGTAAGCGTAGGCGGCCGCGTTATTCGCATCCAGGGTAATGGCCTGGTTTAATTCCACTTCGGCGTTCATATAATCGCCGGTAAAGCCCAACGCCCAGCCGCGCAGCGCGTGCGCCATGGAATTATTCTGGTTGAGCAGGATGGCATTTTCGGCGTTTGTAATGGCATCCGTATACGCGCCGCTGTATATTTGCAGGGTGGCTTCTTCGATATAGTTGGTTATGTTTTTGGGATCGGCTTCAATGGCCTGCTGGTAGGTCTGAATGGCCTGAGTGAATTTGCCTTCATTCGCCAGTGCGCGTGCATCGGTTACATAGGATTCCGCCGAACGCGTCGGAGTGGGTGTTGGGATGCCGATGGGTGGCGTGACCGGCACCACCACCTGGTTTACGTAAACCGCCCCGCCCACCAGAATCCCCAGCAAGATAAGCTTCCAGGGATTCGAGCGGCGCGTTCGCCGGTTCATACTCCATTTACTGCCTTTTAAATACATGTGCTAACGTACCCTATAAAACAAGCCGATTTTCCACCAGCCGGAATATTAACAACTTCCCCTTATCCTTATTATAACAAATCCAACGGCTCTTTAATATACTAACATGACAAATAAGTGAATATATCTATATTAGAGTTTAGACTAATTAAATTCCTTGTGAATCAGCAATTGTGAACTACTTTTTAAAATCTGCTGAGGTTTGTGCAAAAAGGTTGAACAATTCCACTCCAATGCTTTCTGCTTCCGAATTGGTGTCGGTACATTCCGCATTCGTTGACGGTATTATTGGAATTTTCCATCAACATCCAGAATACTCCCGTCATTGAACGAAAACCAAACGATTTTTCCCCCTCCGGACGAGAAGATAAAAGTAATGTTCTCCTGGTCAAAATCGCTTGTTCCCTGGACGGTCACATTGAAGCTACCGTCTGTGGTCCACTTGCCTTTCATAGCTACGGATTCATCCACGGGCACGCCAAGAAGAAAGCCGTATTGAAACGGGTTCAGGGCATTTCGTCCTGGGATCTGCTCTGTGGTTTGCTGCTCAATGCGGCTGACAGGCGTCAGCCTGTAAGTGCCATCCAAACCAATGGCAAATTTGAGCTCTTGCGGATTTCCCTTTATTTTGCAGGTCATCCAAGCTTGGTTGCCTTTGAAAGTCAGGCTGACCTGCTCCCACCCAACTTGATTATCATCGAGCAGTAAGGTTTTACCATTGATGGTAGATGCGATTGTGGGAAGTACAGGCGTTGGTTGAGCTTTAGGTTGGATGATTTCAGCCAACCGGTCGAACAACTCCTTAGAAGATGGGCTTGCTGGCAAAGCCTGATCCGATTTAATGGCAGGTAAGATATACTGTTCTGTCAATTCTATTACTGCATCCTGTTGATCATAGGGTACTCCAGAGGTATATACGACCACCAGGTCCTTGGAGGGAACGACATAGATATCCTCGCCACCATAGCCTTCTGCAATCGAACCGTCCTTGGTTTGCCACCATAAATATCCATAACCGTTTTCGGGGCAGCTTCCAGGAGGCGAACAAACCCAATCACTCGGCACCTGGCTTTGGCCGGAGGCCCGAACCCATTCAGCTGGTACCACCTGCTGCCCATTCCATTTTCCTCCCTGAAGGTAAAGATAGCCAAAACTGGCCATCTCCCGCGTGGTGAGCATCAGACCCAGTGGTCCTTCGGTGACACCAGTTGGATCAGCCGCCCAATAGAAATCATTAATTCCCAAAGGTCCGAACAGATGCTCTTTTGCATATGCTAGAGCGGTCTCTCCGGTGACCTTTTGCAGGATGGCTGAAAGCAACATAGTGTTTCCGCTGTTGTAATCAAAGCTCGTTCCTGGAGTGGCGTCCATCGGCGAGTCAAGGGTGAACTGCACCCAATTGGCGCTTGCCCACATATCTTGATCAGCAGCAGTAAAACCACTGGTCATATTTAACAGATCGCGGAGAGTTATAGCCTTCTTCAAGTCATCCATGTTGGCAATCTGGCGATCCGGGAAAAAGTCTAGGACCTTTTGATCGATGCTCTTGATTTTTCCCTCCTGGATGGCGATGCCGATCAGTGCCGAAGTGACGCTTTTGGTGACTGAAAACAGCATGTGCTTATCCAGTGGGCCGAAGGGCGGATAATACAACTCAAGCACCACGTGACCGTGGCGAAGGATGAGGATGCTGTGGATGTTCAAAGCTTGGGTCTCGATGGAGTTGATCATGTTCAAGAGCTGTCCCGAATCCATTCCCTGGCTTTCCGGGGTGGAGGTGGGCCAAGGGCTGGCTGGACCTATGGCCTGCAAAGCACCGCATGCACTTGTCTGGACCAGCACAAGGACGGCGAGCACCAATACCAGGTGAGTGAAACGGATGTGGGCCGGTTTGGATATAAAAATAATCCGCGAGTTTGATTTTTGCGTATTCATATGCCCTCCCGAATGAAAACAAAAAAATGCCAGGTCTCCGCTGGCAGCTTCATAACAGTTTGCGTTGGTTTAGAAGTCGATTAAATAAAGACTTCTTACTGCATCTTATGAAAAAATAGTGAAGCGACAAAATGATTGTAGATTGCCGAGCACTAAATGTCAACTGTTATGCTTATTGTTTGAGTTTAAGCTATTTCTTGATAAGAGGAGGGCGGCCCGTTTGCACAAGCCGCCCAGTGTCAAAATTGAGGAATGTCTCGCAATCATAACTCAACTGCCACCATTAACTTTACCAACCTAATCCAATTTCGATAAGCGGCGTACCAGCACCTTAGGGCTGCAAAGTATGCGCTCTTTGATTTGAGCGACGCCGTGCTGGGTACGGGAGCTGCGAACTCGTTTGCAGAATTGTCGTGTTCGCAGCACTTTCACCGGAGCTGGCCGAGTGTATATGAAGCCTTGCAGGATGGACGACTAGAGCAGATGGCGCTGATGCGCCTCTACCGTCAAAATATGAAAGTGGAGGTTCGCCTGATTCTGGTCGGCGATCACACTGCCTGGTCACGCCCATCGGCCTACACGTTGCGGGATCGAACCCTGGAGCACCAGCCCACACCGGTGCCCGGCAATCGACCGATCACCCTGGGACACGGCTATAGCACGTTGGCCTGGACCCCGGAGAACAAAGGGAGCTGGGCGTTGCCCTTACTGCACGAACGCATCGCCAGCCAGCAAACACTCTTTGAATTAGGCGGCACTCACCTGTGGAGTGTGCAAAGCCAGCTACCAGTGCGGGACATCTCGCTGTGGGACGCCGAATATGGGTATGCGCCTTTCTTATTGACGATTGTAGACATCCCAACGGACAAGGTGATACGTTTGCGCCCGAACCTGTGCCTGGCGGGACCGCCAAGTCCCTATCAAGGCCTCCGATTAGCGATTCTCTATCA
>DATFYI010000143.1:0-4554 GCA_035315125.1 Anaerolineaceae bacterium
AGTTGGATGGTAGGGGATCGTTGGAAGGATGTTGCTGCAGGCCGAGCTGCTGGTCTGAAAACGATTTTTGTGGATTATCATTATGCCGAAACGTATGAAGGTGTTCCTGCTGATTTTACGGTGAAAGATACTTTATTTTTATCGAATATTATTTTGAAAGAGTAAACAATGAAAACGCTTGATCAATTGAAGGTAAAGATTTTTGCCGATGGCGCTGACTTGGATGGCATTTTGGAACTGTATCACAATCCATATATTACCGGTTTTACAACCAACCCGACCCTAATGCGCAAGAGCGGAATTACAGATTACGAGAAATTTGCACGTCAGGTCTTGGAGAAAATAACTGATCGTCCCATCTCTTTCGAGGTCTTTTCAGATGAATTTAATGAGATGGAACGTCAGGCCCGGAAAATTGGTTCGTGGGGGCATAACGTGTATGTCAAAATCCCCGTAACCAACACCAGACGCGAATCCTCAGTAGAGTTAATAAGCCGTCTGGCTCAGGAAAAAGTGAAATTGAATGTTACGGCGCTTATGACATTGGACCAGGTGCGCATAGTTTCTGGAGCGCTGGCTAATCATACTAGTTCTTTTATTTCTGTCTTTGCCGGGCGCATTGCAGATACAGGACGCGATCCCATGCCAATAATGAAAGAAGCAGTGGAAATCATGTCTCCCCATATAACTCAGGAATTGATCTGGGCAAGCCCGCGCGAATTGCTGAACATTTTTCATGCAGATGAAATCGGCTGCCATGTGATCACCGTGACTCATGATATCCTTAAGAAGTTGACACTTGTGGGGAAGGAATTGGATGAATACTCCCTTGATACAGTAAAGATGTTCCATGGAGATGCTCAGATGGCCGGATATAAGCTATAGTGGGGAATATTGGCGTTGGGTCTCTTAACGCCAATAATGGAGCTCGGTAACAATCCCCTCAACGATGGGTTTTGCAGTTCAATGAATGCAAGCGATTGAAACTCAACGTTTAGAGAGTCTTGCTATTGGAAGATTTCTCGCTTTTTCGTTATTGTGTAATCTACCGATGAATTGTGAAAACGACTAATATTGATAATGAAATAGGATAATCCCGCTTCTTCGACCTCAGGCGCAAAAATTTGACCCGCGAACAAGATACAGCGGGGTCTCAACCATGGTTTTTCCCATATCACCCAAAGTTTGAGGTCCATATGTAGCGCCACTCGTGCTCCAACAATATTTTTCTGATTGGTGGATAAGCAGCTGATTTTCAATGAAAGTACACGAGATGGTCAAATGATCAGTGCTACATCGTGAGCTATAATCGGTTTCCTGAATTTTTCGATACCATGAATGGCTAAAAAAGGTTGGATCAAATAATAATTGTCGATAACGCTTCGAATCCTAAAACACATAATCTCCTCGAGAGGGTAGTTCAGAAAAATAAGGGGAATTGCGAAATTATCTTCAACACAATGGTTCTGTCGCAGTCGCTGTCTCAGGCTCCGGCGCATCCTTGGATCGAGAAAGCAGTCACCTATTACGATCATAATGAGCAACGCGTGGACCTTGCCCGCTTCCGAAAGCTTGGCTATCTCATCGGCAGCGGCACGATTGAGAGTGCCTGCAGACCAATTGCTGCGGCTCGTCTCAAACGTTGGGGGGCACGTTGGACCCTGCCCGGCGTGATCGCCACGGCCAGAGCTTGAGCCGCTTGGCTCAGTAAATCTTGGGATTCTTTGCAACCCACTTATTTCAATTTAACCCACGCTACCTACAAACTTTGAGTGCTCCCCGGTAAAACTATATTGCGAACTCCCGCTCAAATCGCATCTCCTGCTATGAGCGGGTATAATCAAATCCTGCTTGGGATAAAGGATCATGCCAACGACGACCCGTTTAGGTTCTGTTCTTCAAGTCGCAAGGTCACGGCTTCAATCCATACTAAAAAACTGGCGGTTACCGCGCATCCTCCTTTCGATCCTGCTTCTCGGGCTGGTTCAGGGAATCATCTTCGCCGCCATTATCCCTCCCTGGTGGCACAACGACGAACCAGGTCACTTTGAATACGCCTGGTTGGTTGCCAACTTGCCCACATGGCCCAAGGCTGGACAATATGACCAGACCATGCGCCAGCAAATGGCAATCTCGATGGCGAACACTAGATGGTATCAAGTTCGGGGAGTCAAACCCGATCTTTCAGGTTCTGCACCCATCCCCATCGGCGTCACTCAAACCGGCAAGCCACCTCTTTATTACTTCATCGCTTCCCTCCCGTTACGAGTATTGCACCAGGCCGATATCAATCTCCAATACTATGCCGCCCGCTCTATTTCCTTCGTCCTTTACTTATTGGTCCTCGTTGTCATTTGGTATGCACTCGGCGAAATCCTTCGTTCAGATCATCCGCTTCGCTGGATGGTGCCTACCTTCCTAGCCTTGCTCCCAGGCTTTATCGATGCCATGACCGCTATTAATAACGATGTAGCCGCCGTCCTGGCCGCCTCCCTCTTCTTTTGGGCCAGCCTCAGATTGATCAAAAAAGGATTTTCGATTGGACGACTGTTCTTCCTCGCAATTTCATTGATCCTTTGTTATCTCAGCAAGGATACAGCCCAGTTCACTTTTCTACTCACTCCCTTGGTCTTGCTCCTCGGCTTCTTGCGCGGACGATTTACCTGGGTCGTGATAACCCTTTGTGTCCTGAGTACCTTGATCTTCCCTTTGACCACGCTCGAATGGGGTGCGCCGCTCGGCTGGTATCAAACTCCTGCCCAAATATCCCCCCTCCGAAGTTCCTCAAGCAGTTCGCCGCTGGGAAGCTACGTTTTTCAAATCAGCTACCAAAGCTCAAATGTCTCCGGTCAAATCTCACAATTCATCCCTCCGGATATCACAAATTCCATATCCGATCACAGGATAACTCTGGGAGGCTGGTTCTGGGCAGATCCCCCTACTCAAATCATGTCTCCCAGTATGGTTTTTTCAACCAACAACAATGGAACCTTGGATTTCATTAATATTACCTCGCCTCAAACACCTCTGGCACTCAACACCAGGCCCACCTTTTATCGCTTTGTGATCCAAGCTCCCCCTAGCACCCAATATGCAAGCATAATTATTCCTTACATTCTTCCGTCTCCCAACGGCAAGATTTTTATAGATGGCCTCGTCTTGGCACCTGGAGAATATAGCAATGTGCCACCCCATTTCTCGGACCCCAACGGAACTCAAGGCACTTGGGATGGTCAGAAGTTTCTGAACATCATCCGCAATGGCTCAGCAGAACAGGATAATCTCCGTTTTCAACCTTGGGCACAGGACAAACTTGCCAAACTATCCTTTTCCTTTTTTGACCCACCCTTCATCCTGTCCACTCTTCTGGATCGCCATGGCATCGGCTGGTATTACCGCCAAACTCTTGCAGGTCTGTTTAGAACATTTTGGACAAGTCTGGCAGCAGACAGAACCGATAGACCTGTAATCACAGCATCTTCAAGTTATATGTTGATGTTATTAACATTTCTGGGAGTTGCGGGAGCATTGTTATGGATGTGGCGAAAGAGGAAAACTTTGCAATGGGATATATTGTTCTTCCTGGGAGTCTCCCTTTTCATCTCAGGGACACTAGTAGTCTTTAGAGGCATATCTGGCTTCGAGGGTCAATTCCCGATCATCAGTTGGGCACGTTATATCGATCCGGCCATTCTCCCCATCGCATCGATCTTATGTGCAGGCTGGCTGGAATGGTTGAACCTCTTGAAAACCAAAATTAAATTTACAAATGCAACCCTGACGGCCATCTTTATAGGCGGTTTGCTTGGCATTTCCGCTTTGGCCATGGCAGATGCGATTCAGGTTATCCATCCAGACTGGTGGAGAAATTTACAGCCATTGATCTATCTCCTTATCTTCCAAATCATTTCGATTCAAGCAATTATTCTTTATGGCAAGACCAGATTCAAATCTTGATTTCGTCAAGCGAGGTTAGGCCATGAGAATTCTTGGCGTTTCAGTTCATCCGACCAGCTACCAAGCCGCGGTGAAACAAATTACATCGTGGGCGGAAATGAAGGAGAGCCGATATGTGTGCGTGTCGAACGTTCATATGATTATGGAAGCTTATGATTCGCAATCTTTTATGCAGGTTGTGAATAGTGCCGATTTGGTGACTCCCGATGGTATGCCCTTGGTCTGGATGATGCGCCGGCTGGGCGCTCCAAGCCAGGAGCGGGTTTATGGTCCTGAATTGATGATCAAACTGATTGAGGCCTCTGCCCAAAGTTCTATCCCCATTGGCTTTTATGGAAGTTCGTCAAAGGTTCTTGAGAGCTTGAGAAATAGAATTAAAAAAGAGTATCATGCTATAAATATTGCATATTCTTTCGGCCCTCCGTTCCGGCCTCTGTCGGATGAGGAGCATACAAAAATCGTCAACGAAATCAATTCATCCGGGGTGCGTATCCTCTTTGTGGGATTGGGGTGTCCAAAACAAGAAAGGTGGATGGCCCAACACAAAAGTAAAATTTCCGCAGTAATGGTTGGCGTAGGAGCCGCTTTTGATTTTTA
>DATFYI010000144.1:0-9802 GCA_035315125.1 Anaerolineaceae bacterium
GTATTACCAATGATCGTGTTTGTTCCAGGAGTAAAATTTAAATCACAACCCGATGTTGGAGTCAGTGTCGCAGATGTCCCGTCGGGAATATTAGCAATTGTGTATAATCCAGTACTATCTGTTATGGCGCTATAACTTCCAAATGACACGGTTATCCCTCCATTACCAAGGGAATAATTATCGGTTACAGATACAGTGCCGGATATCGAAAAGAACGTATCATCAGCTTGAGCTTGAAATTGAGTGCCAAGCGATAGGATCAATATAATCGTAAGAAGTATTGCAAAACGCTTAATCATTTCAATGCCTCCATTTAGAATCTTTGCCAGCATAATTGTCAGACAATTAAGTTTTTTTATAATTGCAACAAATTTATGAATTCGCTTTGGTTTTTCCTCCTTTTACACAATCAATTCCCCACATTTCATCAAGGATATAATTTATTCAAACAAAAAATGACCGCATGGGCCCATTTCTTTATTTACTACTTAATTTCCATTTCTTTATCCCTTTTAATGAAAAAACTTTGATTAATAAATCATCTCATTGCCACCCACCCTTTAATGATTTACCTTTTATTTGTTAAATTATTCACTTTAAGATATTAAAATTATTATATCAAGTACATATTAATATTCAAGAGCATTTTTGTCCCAAAGACTATGGGCGAAATAGGGAAAAAGTGCCCCTGGGAGAGATCGAGACAGAAATTTCATGTTTTTAAACATATTGTGAAATAGTTATTCTGAAATGTGATATATTATCGTGCGGTAAGCGATCCTGTTCAAAAGGCAGTCCAATGCAATTTTTGTTTATGGCGGTTGGCATCCTGTCTATTCTACTGGCATTATTGGCAGAGTGGTTAGGAATTGACAACAACGCGGTTTGGGGAACCGGACGTATTCTCTTACTTTTTTTCGGAATATTCCTGCTCGGATTTGCAGTCCTGCTCCATTTTTGGAAGAGCGGACGCATCTCCAATAAAATCAAACATCAAATTACAGACTTATGCCAAAAAATTCAGACTGCCCTTAGCCTTTTTTTTCATGGATTAACCGCTTGGCAGCCTCTATCCTGGATAATATCTATCCTTATTATTATCCTGATCTCGATCTATGCAATCTGGTATACCTCACTCGGCAGTTTTACAAATTTTTCGCCGGTAACCAATACTTATGTTGATTTGGGAGATGCCTTTCTTCACGGCCAGCTAGCGCTCCTTCAGAAACCGGATCCACGCTTGCTTGCTTTACCCAACCCTTATATCAACAGCGAACAGCGCAAATCTATCCCTTTTATTTGGGACTCAAGTTTGTATAAAGGTAAATTCTATGAATATTGGGGCCCGGCTCCAGCGCTCGTCTTCGCTCTTACAGAATGGATATTTCAAGCCCGTCCCCCTGACCAACTGTTAGTGCTGATGTGTTATATCGGGTTGGCGATCATATTACTGGCACTACTTATCCAAATTCGAAAGCGATATTTCCCAGAAGCTCCCGCTATTTCAATTCCTATCTTTATTTTGACAGCCAGCATCAACATTCCATACCTGTTTATCCTTGGCCGGCCGCAAATCTATGAAACCTCCATCATCGCCGGGCAGTTCTTTCTCATCCTGGGATTTTTTGCTTGGTTTCGGTATCACATAAGCACAAACTCTCATTGGCTTATTCTGGCTGGATTTTCTTGGGGACTTGCAATCGCTTCTAGGTATAACCTGGCAGTTTCCGTTGCTGTGTTTTCAATTTTTACGATTTTCTCCATTTATCAATCGAAGAAAATGGGTGGTGATTTCCGCTCAGATAAAAAATTTTTTTCCTATCTTCACTTTAAGGATAAGTTTAAGGAGATTGCCTCACTGGTAATTCCTTTGGCGTCTTGCGGAATTGCTTTGGCAATCTACAATTACGCCCGTTTTGATAATCCCCTTGAAACCGGTCAGACATACCAGTTAACTCTTTATGAACCGTTGAACCTGTATTACTCTCTTTCATATTTACCGTCAAATCTCTTTGTCTATCTGGCCTACCCTGTTAAGGCTTCGGGAGCGTTCCCATTTTTCAAATCGCTTTCAATCCAGTACGATCTACTGCCTGGTTGGGCAGCCAGGTCTCCTGGTAAAATGTTCGATCAGGTATTTTTTGGATTATTCTCATCGCAACCAATATTCTGGACATTAGCGCTGCAATTACCACAACTAATTGTGGGATTGGCAAATATTCGAAAGAAGAAACCTTCTACTGAAAAGGTTGATGCAACCCAACAACCAAGCCTGTTAATAGGTATGCTTCTTGTGGCTAGTTTGATGCAATTTATATACTTAGTGGTCTATTATTATGCTGCAATGCGGTATATCGTTGATTTTTTTATCCCTCTCCTCCTGATAGCATATATCACGATCTGGACATTTGACAAACAAATCCAGCATATGCGAATAATTCGCTTTTCATTCTGGATATTGATAATTGGTTTAGCCATAGTGACCTTCGGAATCGGTTTTTTTGCAGGGTTTGATATTCCACCTCAATATCTCCGGCTAGGGAATCCGCAGCTTTTTGGTTCGTTGTATAGCTTCTGGAATCACCAATACAACCAAATCATCGCATTGATTGGAGTTCCGGCAGCCTTTGCTGGTACGTTAGCTCGCATTACTGCTCGTGTTATTGGAAAATTCAGCCGTTAATTATTAACCAGAATGAGCAGATCCGCTCTCACTATTCTGGATTTCTTCGTCCAGGACAGCATGCAGATATTCGCTATAATGATTGTCCGCCATTTTTTCGATCATCGAACGCAGTTGTTTAGATGTAAGGTAGCCATTGCGAAAGGCAATTTCTTCCGGACAGGCTATCATTAAACCTTGTCGGTCTTCCACAGCCTGAACAAAACTGGCCGCTTGTAATAGCGATTCGTGCGTACCTGCATCTAACCAGGCCAGCCCGCGTGCCAGTACTTCAACTTTTAGCTGATCCATCTGCATATAAACATTGTTGAGGTCGGTAATTTCCAGCTCACCACGGCTGGATGGCTTCAACTGGGAAGCAAGCTGGGCAACCTTACCGTCGTAAAAATAAACACCCGGAACAGCATATTTTGAACGAGGCTTCTCCGGTTTCTCTTCCAGGCTTAAAACCCGACCCTGCTCATCAAACTCAACAACGCCGTACCGTTCCGGATCCCTGACAGGGTAGGCAAAAATCAATGCCCCCTCCGTTAATTGAGCTGCCGAGCACAAAAGGTCTGAAAGACGTGCTCCAAAGAAGATGTTATCCCCTAATATTAAGCAAACGGGTTCTCCTGCAATAAATTCACGACCGATCAAGAATGCATCTGCCAGGCCGCGCGGTTCCTCTTGTTTTGCATATGAAAAACATAACCCCCATTGATTTCCATCGCCTAACAATCTTTGGAACAAAGGGATATCTTCAGGCGTAGAAATAATCAAGATATCGCGAATTCCTGCCAACATCAAGATGGAAAGCGGGTAATAGATCATCGGTTTATCATAGACGGGTAATAATTGTTTACTGATGGATTGAGTCAACGGATAAAGCCGAGAACCCCTCCCGCCCGCCAAAATAATCCCTTTCATTTTATTTGAGCTCCTCGTTCACCGTAATTTTTATCGAGCCACCCGCGAAAGTCGGCTCGCTGCCTGATCGCTTCCACCCACTCCATATGGTTTAAATACCATTCGATCGTTTTAGCCATGCCTGTTTCCAGGGATTCCCTTGGCTGCCAACCCAGTTCTTGCTGGATCTTGCGAATATCCATCGCATAACGGCGGTCATGGCCAGGCCGGTCAGTAACAAATTGAATAAATTGATCATGAGGGACATGTTTCGATTCAGGATAATGCTTATCCAATAGCTTACAAATTAAATAGATCACATCCAGGTTGCTCGGCTGGTTGTTTCCGCCAACATTATAAGTCTCACCCAACTTTCCTTCCTGGATCACCTTTAGTATTGCTTCACAATGGTCCTTGACATATAACCAATCGCGCACTTGTTTTCCATCACCATAAACCGGAAGCGGGCGTCCCTCCTGTGCATTCAAAATCATCAATGGCACCATCTTTTCAGGGAATTGGCGTGGGCCATAATTGTTCGAACAATTTGTAATTGTTACCGGAAGTCCATAGGTATGAAAATAGGCACGCACCAGGTGGTCGCTGGCTGCTTTTGAGGCCGAGTAGGGAGAATTCGGAGTGTAAGCTGTTTTTTCGGAGAACGAAGGCTGAGCGATCTGCAAACTTCCAAATACCTCATCCGTAGACACATGATGGAAACGCGCACTTTTTTGAGGTAAAGCTTTCTCGTCCAGCCAAAAATGACGAGCAGCCTCTAGAAGTGTAAATGTACCGATGATGTTCGTTTGGATAAATTGTGCAGGCGCCAGAATCGATCGATCGACGTGCGATTCGGCGGCAAAGTGAACGATGGTATCAATTTTATTTTCTTGTAATAGATTGATGACTAAAGAACTATCGCAAATATCCCCTTTGACAAACGTATAACGATCTGGATCAGGCAAATCCCGTAAATTTTCTAAACTGCCAGCGTAGGTAAGAGCATCCAGATTGATAATACGAACATTGGGCTCGGATAATAATGCATAATGGATAAAATTTGAGCCAATGAAACCTGCTCCGCCAGTAACTAACACATTCCGCATTGTTGTTAAAGCTCCTTAAAAAGCGCCCTTCCCAGAGAAAACAGCCTGAAAAGATTGAAAAAGAATAACCATATCCTTCCTCAAAGAATAATCCCGTATGTAGTTGATTTCAATTGCTAGACGTTGATCCATATCCAGATCGCCACGCCCGTTCACTTGCATGGGGCCTGTCAGCCCTGGCTTCACCATTAACCTTTGCCGCTGAAAATCATTATATTGGGCGACCAGCCAGGTCTCTTCAGGCCTGGGCCCGACCAGACTCATTTCGCCTATAAGCACATTCCAAAATTGTGGTAACTCGTCGATACTCCAACGCCGGAGAAAACGACCCACTCTAGTCACACGGGGATCATTTGGAATTTTATAGACAGGTCCTTTCAGTAGATTGTATCTTAATACGGATTGCACAAGTTGATCAGCTCCTACAACCATCGTTCGCAATTTCACCATTTTAAATGGTTTGCCATTCTCCCCGACCCTCTCTTGTAAAAAAAACACAGGTCCAGCGCTGTCAATCTTGATAGCAATACCGGCGATGATAACAAATGGGATAGAGATGATCAATCCAACTGTCGCACCGAGGATATCAATCCCTCGTTTGGCGACCCTTTCCATCAATTTGTAACCTTCTCTGGTATGATTTCTGGAATACTGTGGAAATACAAAACCGGCGGTTAACCCTGCACCCAGCGCAAGTGCGCGCACAATTACCATTGGAATCACAATTAGACCTACTTTGCGATCGTATTTGTACACAAATTGAACAAATGAATATGAAGACAATAAAAATAAAATCAATGCCGCCAGGGCAATCCAAAAGCCCGTTTTCCAAAATGGAATAGCTAAACCAAAGAATAAAGCCAAACCCAGTAAAACGATCTGCCATCGCTGAGAAGGAGGGGTGTGTGAATCCTTAAAGGTTTTCTCCGGCAACCAGTTCAATAGAAATGCTTTCCAGTAACCAATCCCATATTTCCTGTGCATATACTCAGCTAAGTTCCGGTCATGTGCATGAAAGACAACAGCGTCCGGCTGAAAAGCAAGCTTATATCCTTTTCCTGCCAATCGAAATGAAAACTCCTGGTCTTCAACCGATGGAACGGGAAAACTTTCATCAAATCCACCGTTTTCTAGAAACACTTCACGCCTGTAGGCGGCTGAATAGGTATCGACGAAATCAAGCGCCGTTTTCCGTTCCATGGTGGCGTACTTATACGCATATTCAGACTGCACAAATCTTGCGACCAAGCCTTTTTCTTTGGTTCGATAAACCCCCTTGGCGCCCATTACCTTCGGATCGACAAAAGGTTGGATCATTTCCGCTATCCAATTACAATCCGGAATACAGTCGGCATCCGTAAAGAGTAGTAAATCCCCACAGGACTTTTTTGCCCCTGCATTTCGTGCTGCTGCTGGACCAGCATTGGGTTGGCTGATGACTATCGCCCCCATGCTTCTGGCGAGTTCAGCCGTATGATCTGTCGATCCATCATCAACAACAATCACTTCGTAATCTTTACAGAAGCTGAGACCGTTTTGGTTTTTTAAAGCATTCAGGCCAGCCGGAAGCGTGTCAGTTGCATTTTTCGCCGGAATAATAACAGATATAATAGGCCGTTTGGGTGAGATATCTATTTGCTGATCGGCAGGTATTTCATTCATCTAGGATATTTTTTGGTAATCAGGATAAGTGAATTGACGTCGAGAAAATAAAACAAAACACCCCCCCAGGATGAGCGGTGGGATTGTTACAGTAGCATGCAATAAAATTGCATAAGCTATGCGCACCTGTGGGTTAATTCCAAATGGCGTCAAAGCCAGGTTTGTAAAAAAATAAAAAGGGCCGATATTTCCAGGCATTAATGCAGGTAACACACCTAAGTAAACTGTTACCAACACCAGC
The DNA here is from genome assembly GCA_035315125.1 of Anaerolineaceae bacterium. Taxonomy (GTDB): domain Bacteria; phylum Chloroflexota; class Anaerolineae; order Anaerolineales; family Anaerolineaceae; genus DATFYI01. The sequence goes on from DATFYI010000144.1 coordinate 6,581, forward strand.
CCACCGGCTACGATCTGAGCGGGTAATCCAAATGACCTCAACAGGATCAAATTTGTTGTTAACATCACGATCCAGATCGATAAAGTCACACCTACCACAGGAAATAAATATTTGGGTTGTCGCACCAATTTACTCTCTGACATCCATCGATCTATCCCGACCAGAATTGAATGGAATCTCACTGGAACTCTGTTTTCTATTTTACCCCGATTAGCCTGCCAGACACCCGGCATCAACCAGATTACAGCTAATAAAGCAATTGTAAGGAAGAAACCCCCGATGGCAAAACTAATAGTATTCTGGCGTATTTCCTGAATTGGAATATAAGCGGTTATAAGAAAAGAAAGCGCTAAAAAGAACACCAGATCTAAAACTTTCTCGATCCCGATAGTCGTTACGATTTCTGCTGCACCGTGCTGCTGCTGTGATCGCAGCCAACCAAACCGTACGACCTCTCCTCCACGCACCGGAAGAATAATATTTGAGGCCTGTCCTAAAAAGTAAGCACCGCAGGTCTGGATCAAAGAGACCTTGATGCCATAATTTCTCAATAGCATATGCCATCGCACCACTTTTAATCCCAGGCTAACGAAGATCGAAGCGATTGCAGCTATCAGCCAGGCAGATTGGACACTTTCCAATGTACTGAGTAATAAATTCCAGTTGATACCCCATAAAGATAAAACCAGCAGGGCTAACCCCAGACTTATTTTGAAGATATCGAATATCCAATGGGATTTCTTTTTCATTGTTTAAGCGGAATGAATCATGGATTTGTCTTTGTTGAACATATGACTGCCACCCCATTTTCAGCCTGGTTGTCCAGCGAGCTGCGACAAACTGCCCGCCCTGGATTCAATTTAACTAGATCTTCGCCCCAATTCTCTGCCCCATCCAAGATAGGATCTGCAACCAGATCCGGGTAGACATGTTGTATTGTAACCTGATACCATTCAAATTGTGTCAGTGGTAAAACAATCACCCGTACATCACTTCTCCAACCCAACCCAAAATGGTAATACCAGAGCGGAAAAGAATCATCGTCAGCGCTGGTTAATACTAGGGCATTTTCGGGCATGTTCAGCAAATATTTTTCCGCATAATTTGCCGGGGACGCATCTCTCCTCGGATCAATCTGATCATAAATAGAAGGTGAGCGTATCACAATCGAAACAGCTAAACCTGCCGCCACGAATGCCCCTACCCGATATTGCCGCCATTTTAATTGCAGAATATACAAAACTCCCAAACCGATCCAAACTGCAAATACCAAAAAGGCTGGCAGCAAATAGACCATCGAATCGGATGTATTGTAGCCGAGTGAAAAAAGCGTATAAACGACAAAAATCCAACCCAATACGAAACGTGTTGGTTTATCAATTAGCTCTGCTTGCACCAACCCCAGTAAACCGAACAGCAGCCCTACGATCCCAAATTGATCGACCAACAACCGGGCCCAGGCGCTTACCCTTTCCGATAATTGGGGCCAAGGCAGATCGAATAACAAACGCTGGTATGGCCTGCCGCTCAACTCCCAAATAAAACCCTGCCAGTTTTGTGGATTACCCCAATTGATGGGCGGATAATTACGGGCCTGCAGCGGTAAATAGAGATAAACCATTAATCCGATTAGAACAAATCCAGCCTGTGCCGCCAAAAACCTCTTCTCAACACCTCTCTTCCGACCCAGATACACGCCATACAAACAAACAGGAGCCAGAAGCAAAATGGTTACATGATCGCCGGCAGCCAGCCCAAGGCTTACGGACAGAACAGAAAGCAAAATTTTTACACCCCTGGATGGCTTGTAATAAGCCAATAAATGGAACCACCACAATGCCAGGGCTAAAAACAATATCTCCAGGGCATAAACTTCCACGATAACTGCTTGCGACCAGAATAATGGGGATACCCCCAGCAGCACAGCGCCTGCCAACCCGGCCAGGACACCCAACCAACCGAATTGCCTGGTTTCAGATTTAATCCACAGGTATATGAGACCCACTGCCAATGCCGCCGAAGCCGCCGAAAATAGCGATCCTCGAAAATACGGGCTGCCGATTGGGAGCAGTTGGAATAATCGGCCTAATATCATATATGTTGGGTAACCGGTTGGATGCGGAATGCCCCCTGTCAACATCGCTGCTAACAGATCGCCCCCATCGCCGGCATGGTCCACCCCGCTCAGCCGTTCTGGTAACATTGAAGCATACAATCCGAATAACGCTGCTGAAATGAGCAAAGCAAATGTGCCTGGCAAAGAGATTTTTTTTATCATGGGCTTGGAAATACAGGCTGATTGGATCATTTACCCTACCGGAAAGGCCATTCTACAAAACCTCGCCTACGGCACTGGTAAAACCATCCTACAATTAATCCCAACAGCATCCAGTACAACAAACCCGGTTTCGCCCCCAGCGCCACAGCATCCGTCAATCCGTAGATCAGGTGTGCCGTTAGCCCGGTGCCCAACCCGAGCGCCAAAGTCTTGGTAAGGACAACGGCCGGTTTATTGGCCTGCAAAAGATCCTTATCCGCCTTGCCCAATCGCTTCCATCCGTCGATCAACATCCAGAATGCACTGATATAAATACCGATGAACGCAATCAATCCGGGAATACCCAGATCCAGCGCGGCCTGTAAGAATTCATTGTGGGCGTGGCCGATATCATAATCCGGCGCGACGCTGAAAAGCGGATAAAGTACGTTTACCACGTAGCGGAAAGTATTCATCCCCATTCCGGTAATCGGAAAATCCTGGATGCCATAGATGGCGCGTGACCAGATCTCGAACCGCAGATCCAGGGTACTCAATGAAAAAGCGCTCGATTGCACCTCTGAAGTACCCAATAGACCTGCTAATTTGCTCAGATCCACCGGCCAAAAAATCACCAGCACAGCCGAGATCCCAACCGCCAGTAAAATCATATAAGCCCAGCGACCCGGCAGCGGCAGCGCAAAGAACAATGCTGCGATAAAAGCCAGCCCGAGGCCGATGAACGCCGAACGGGATTGCGATAAAACCAGCACCACCCCCATTAAAAGTGCAATCCCAGTCACCAGAAAAAGAATTACAATAATCCAGCCCCAGCCGATCATTTTATTCATCGTACCGAAACGGATCAGCCAGGCCAGCCCAAAAATGACGACCACTGGCAACACCCACACCAACGCCCCGCCCACCTCATTGGGATGAAACCCTTCCGGCGCCCCGGGTAAGGT
>DATFYI010000145.1:0-17680 GCA_035315125.1 Anaerolineaceae bacterium
GCCGTACGTCACGGCGGTCAACTTTACCGACAACGCCTCGGCCACGCCGCGCATGTCCTCGCTGGCCTGCAGCACGCTGGCGGTGCAGCACGGGGCCGAGCCGGTCTTTCAGATAACGGCCCGCGACCATAACCGGGTGGGCTTGCAGGCGGATGTTTTGGGATCGAACGCCCTGGGCATCCGTAATGTGCTGTGTCTGACCGGAGACAGCATGAAGCTGGGCCCGGGACCACGCGGCCGGATGGACACCTTCGATCTGGATTCGATCCAGATGTTGTGGATCCTGCGGCGGATGAGAGACGAACACCGCTATTTCGATGGGCGTGAGCTCAAGTTCCCCCCCAAATACTTTCTGGGGGCAGCCGCCTCGCCCTTTGCTTCGGAACCCAAATTCCAGGCCATCCGCGAGCAAAAGAAGGTCAACGCAGGGGCGCAGTTCTTCCAGACCAACGTGGTCTTTGACGCCGACCGGCTGGACATCTGGCTGAACGAGCTGTCCAAGAGGGATATTCTGGATAAGGTCTACATTCTGATTGGGATTACGCCGCTCAAGTCGCTCAAGATGGCGAAGTACATGAACGAGGAAGTGCCGGGGGTGGTGATACCGGAAGCGGTCATGCAGCGCATGAGCGCGGCGGAGCAGGCCGGCAAGGCTTCGGAAGAGGGCGTGCAGATTGCGCTGGAGCTGATCGAGAAAGTGCGCGGCAAGCAGGGCGTGCACGGCATCCACCTTATGGGGGTGGGCTGGGAAGAGATTGTGCCGCGCATCGTAACTGAGGCCGGGCTGCTGCCTGCAGGTTTCGTCCTACCTGATCCCTCTAAAAATTAGCTTTCCAGATGTTGGAGAACAAAACCCTGCTTTTTGATGACCCTGACGTCCCCAACTACCAGACCTTTTGGTAGAAGGAAAACCGGGTTCAGATCAACCTCGCCAATTTCAGGATAGAGGAATGGCAAGCGCGAGAAATTTGAGAGCGTTTGTGCCAGCGCTTGCAAGTCACAGGGCGAAGAACCGCGCACTCCCGTAAGCAGCTTGATCGCTTTGATCTGTTGGATCATTTCCATCGCTTCATCCACATCAACCGGAGCCACCCGTAAGACGATATCTCGCCAGATTTCTGTATAGATTCCACCCAAACCAAAGGCAACTACTGCTCCAAATTGCGGATCGGTGGAAAGGCCAAGCAAAACTTCCTGGGCCTGCTGGATCATTGGGTAAATGATGGCGCCACAAAACACTTTCCCTTGCGCAGATTGGCGGATTTTCTCAAAGGCATTGCGAGTAGATTTTGCATCGTATATTCCAACGACCACTCCGCCGACATCCGATTTATGCAGGATATCAGGTGAGACGACTTTCATCACCGTCGGATACCCCAGCCTTTCACAGGCCTGTACGGCTTCGTTTGCACTGGATGCCACGTAAAATTCCGGCACAGGAATGCCATTTTCCTTCAGCCAGGTCATGGCTTGGGGTTCGAGCATAAAACCATCTCCGGGCAAAGCACGCTTCTCCAGAACAGGCTGGAGCGGCTTCTTTTTGTAAAACAGGCTGCGACAATTTTCATAACGGGCCATTTCCGCCAGAACGCTGACCGCCCGTTCACCGCTCGGAAAATCGACCACCCCATTTTGCTTCAAAAAGGCAATGCTTTCGGCCATCAACTGTTCCGGGACAAAGCTTGCCATGACCGGTTTACCGCTCTCGCAAGCGCCGGCTACCACACCACGTGACAATGCCAGATTATCCAGATAAGAAGTACCGACATTGATGGCAACGGCGGCATCGTAATCCTTTAATAAAGTTTGCAGAGTCTTGCGATAACCTTCTTCGGTTCCTTCAACTGTAAGGTCGACCGGGTTCTTTAACGAACAATATCCGGGCAGAAACGCTCGAAGCTGAACCTGGAGCTCTGCTCCTGGTTCGGACACATTAAAACCAAGCTCTTCGGCCAAATCCGCCGCCAGGACACCCGGCCCGCCGGAGTTGGTTACGATCAGCAATCTTTTTCCACGCACTGGTGGTGTCTGGCTAAATCCTTCGCACAGATCCATCAATGCTTCGACTGACCGGACGCGGATGGCACCGCTGGCCTGGATGGCAGCATCATAGACTGCATCTGAACCTGCCATGGAGCCGGTGTGAGAAGCAGTGGCGCGTCTGCCCACAGAAGTTCTTCCGGCCTTGATTACCAGCACAGGCTTGCGGTTGGCGCATTCAGATAATGCTTCCATAAAGGCTCGTCCATCATTTACACTCTCAATATACAGAGCGACGACTTTTGTTTCCCCATCCTCGGCCAGGTAGCGTAAAAAGTCAACCTGGTTTAGATCGGAGCCATTGCCATAACTGATAAACTTTGAGATGCCTAGCTTCCTCTGTTGAGCGCAACCCAGCACTACGCCGCCCAGCGCGCCGCTTTGCGAGATCAGGCCAACTCCACCGGCTGGGGCGCGCAATTCCAGAGTAGGATAAAAATCAAAACCGGCGCTGGCGATCCCGGCGCAATTCGGCCCGATGAATCGAATGCTGTATTTTCGCGCGACCTGGACGATCTCTTGTTCACCTGTGGAATTGCCAGCTTCAGAAAATCCCGATGTAATAATCACAGCGGCATGGATACCTGCCTTACCGCAGTCATCCAACATGGTTGCAACGGTGGCCGCAGGGGAAACGATCAGCGCCAGATCGGGCGTCTGTGGAATGGCAGCCGTAGAATCGTAACCACGGATGCCTGCACTGCCTTCTGCTTTGGGGTTCACAGCTGCCAGGTTGCCACTATAACCGCCATCCAAAATTTGATCGGCAAGTCGGGCTCCCAATTTACCTGGAGACATCGATCCAATAATTGCAACCGAGCGGGGGTAGAAAAAACGATTTAAATCCATCAGGAAATCACCTGTAGCTCACCCAAACCGGCGTGATAGGCATAAAGATTAGCTTCGACGTTCCTTTTAAAACGGCTTTGAACGATATATTCGACATCTTTGGAATTGAACAGACTTCCCAGGGCTGTCTGGCCCATAATTACACCCAAAACATACAGGTTCGGGTGAACGGGCTCGCCGGCAAATGTTGGCAGGCTGGCCGGATCAATATAAATCAGGTGTGCACCCGCTGATAAAACTTGTTCCTTGACTTGTTCAAGCGTTGGATAAAGAGCTTTTCCCAATGAAACTGCCGTTGGCGCCCAAATATCTCCATACAGAACGAAGTCTCCCTCTGGTTTGATATACGGTATGGCTTTCAGGCTTTCGGACTGTTCCATGGCTATAGCCATATCTGCCCGTCGCTGGGGAATATTCGAGCCAACGTTCTGGCGCCCCAGGCGAAGTTGAGCCTTTACAAACCCACCGCGCTGCGCCATTCCTTTGCTTGGATAAAAATTTGCCGGAATATCTTTGTACTCGGCGACTTCCGCCAATATCTCTCCAATCGTCAGGATACCTTGCCCGCCGACTCCTGCAAAGAAAATATCGTATTTCATACCGTCTCCTCGATCAGGGCCTTTCTGTTACAGGTTTCGATGCAAATCCCACAGCCGTAACATAATTCGGGGTCGATCTCGATTGCGTTTGCGCCAATGTTCAAGGCTGAACAGCCGGTCTCCATAAGACATAATTTGCACAGGTTGCAATTTTCTTCGATCACCTTAACTTTCCCGACCTGCTTTCCCATGCGCTGCGCCTGGATAGCGCATTCCTGGCGGGACAATACGACCTTAACCCCTGGGAGTTTCATTGCCTGGCGGATGACCTCTGAAGATTCTTCCAATTTGAAGGGATCGATCATCCAAAAATGCTCTACCCCCAGGGCGGGAATAATACGGGCAATATCGACCTCCTGGTACTTATTTGATCCACCCGCACAGGGTGTCCCCGGATTGATTTGCATACCCGTCATGGCAGTCCAGCGGTTGTCCATAATAATCAAGGTCAGGTCTATCTGATGTTGGATGGCATTGATCAAACCCGGCAGGCCGGCATGGAAAAAAGTTGAATCGCCGATGGTTGCGATCACCGGGGTTTTAACCCCCGCTCGCACGAAACCCTGTGCCAAGCTGACGCTGGCTCCCATCGAAACCTCGTTCCAGATTAAATCGAAAGGGGGGTTCATTCCCAGAATCGTGCAGCCGATGTCACCGGTGACCATGACTTGATTCTTTTTAAGCTTCAGCTTACGGATAGCCTTTTGAATTGCCATGTATGTGCCACGGTGAGGGCAGCCCGCACACACTGTTATTGGCCGGTTGGCAGCAAATTGAAGCCCCTGTGTATTTCCAATAAACAAGTTTTCCTCGATTCCTAATTGCAAAGCGGTATTCACGCCTTGAACGACCTCACGGACGCCATATTCTCCAATCCGGCTAAAAACACCATCCAGTTTACCAATGATCTGACCACGGGACCCCATTTTTTGCGCTTCAACATAAACGCCTCGCTCAACCAGCGGCTCAAGCTCTTCCAAAACAAGGATTTTCTGGCAATGAGCGAGCATTTTCCGGACAGATTCCTCCGGGAAAGGGCTGGGAGCCTTCAAAATGAGTGTTGACACTTCCTCAATGTTGAAGCCATACGAAGCCAGGATCTCGAAACCTTCCTCGAGATAAGCTGCTGTAACGCCTGAAGCAATAATGCCCAAACCGCCTGTTTTCTCTGAAAGTTTGATTGGATTGATTGCTTCCTGATCGATGATTTGTTCTGCTTTTTGCAAACGGTTGATTAAATCCCGGTGCTGGTTGGTCGCAATTACTGAACCGGCTTTGGTGTATTTTTGAATATCTCTGATCAGTAAAGGGGCAAGTTGTGAAACCGGCGCGGGCTGCTCAACCTCTACTTCAGCAAAGGCATCCGCAATGGCCGTAACGGATCGGATAAATACCGGTCCTTTGATCTTTTCAGAAAGTTCAAAGGCATATTTTGTAAGTCGGTAAGATTCAGCCACCGAGGCAGGCTCCAACATTGGCATATCCGCCATAACGGCAAATGAACGCGAGTCCTGCTCGCACATTCCAGCGTTGGCGCCCGGATCATCCGCCACATAAACAACCAGGCCACCTTCACAGCCCGAATAGGCTACCGAAATGAGCGTATCATAGGCAACATTGACACCCGACATTTTCATGGTGCACAAGGCCCGGTGACCGCTCCAGGCCACACCTGAAGCAATTTCCAGGGCTACTTTTTCATTGACACTCCATTCTACGTAAGTATCTTTGAGGTCCATGGTCAGCAGGCTGGCAATACAACCTGTAGAGGGTGTTCCCGGGTAGCCTGTCACAACTTTAACCCCGGCGCTCAGCGCCCCATAAGCAACGGCTTCATTTCCGGTAATGAGTTTTTTCAATGTAGCCTCCAAATCAGATCCCTAAGGCTTTCGCCAGGGTAGCGAGCGCACGGGCATTTTGATCGGGCGTCCCGATGGTGAACCGCATACAGGTTGGCATCCCTTGCGGAGCGAGTGGGCGAACGATAACCCCCAAGCGCAGCATGCGTTCGTAAACCGGCGTGGAAGGAATACCCAGGTCAACAAACACAAAATTTGCCTGGCTGGGCACCGGGTTCAAACCCATCTTCAAAAGGCCCTGGTAGACCTGCTGGCGGCCTTCCCTGACAACATCAACGCTGCAACGCAGAAACTCAAGATCATCCAGGCCGGCTAAAGCCCCGGCCTGGGCAATCCGATTTACTGGAAACGGATCGGACACCTTACGAAGAACTTTTATAATCTCTGGATGAGCGATGGCATATCCGATTCGTAAACCGGCCAGACCCATCGCCTTTGAAAAAGTGCGGGTGACGACCAGATTGGTATATTTCTTCAAATAAGGGATGGTCTGAGGATAAGCCGGATCGTCTACAAAATCGTAATATGCCTCATCGGAAACCACCAGCGTATTTTCTGGCACAGCGGCCATTAAACGATCAAACTCAGATCGGGTCGAAATTGTTCCGGTCGGGTTGTTCGGATTACACAGGAATACGATCTTCGTCCTCGGTGTGAGGACAGCGATAATACCATCTATGTCGAAGCGGTGGTCGCCTGTCTGTGGAACCAGGATAATTTTACCGCCCATGCGGGTGGTTACGTTTTGATAAGCCTGGAATGAAAATTGACTGGTTACTGCCTCTTCGCCGCAATCGATGATGGCAATTGCGATCATCGATAAGACACCGTCGACACCGTTATTGATAAAGAACTGATCGGGGTCAAGATGATGCATTTTGGCCAATTTGGCAGCCAATAGCGGGCTTGAGCTTTCTGGGTAATAATTACAGTTCTCATATAGCTCCTTGATCATAGCCTGCATGGCTAGTGGGGAAGCTCCGAGTGGGTTTTCGTTGGATGACAACTTGAGCACGTTATCCAGACCCAACTCACGTTTGACTTCTTCGATGGGTTTTCCTGGTATATAATCTTTGAATTCCTGAATACATTGGCGTGAAACTTTATTGATATCGATCATCGGCTGGCCCTTTCTAGAATTGAGTAGTGATATAAAGTACGATAAATATAATTGAGCTCATCATTCACGGTTTTGCTGAGCTTCAAACCGATCCAATAAAATCTGAATGGTTGTGTAGATATGCTCGCTATTGATCTGGGCGGCGCGTTTTCCGTTCCTTGCTTCAAGGGCCTCCAACAACTCTTTGTGCTGAGCAAAATCATTTCGGCTAATAGCCAGCTCGTCTGGATTTTGATACAACAGCTCATAGGCAAACATCATCTCCCACAATTGCTCTAAAATCCTGGCCAGGGTTCGTGAACCCGCAGCCCGGATTGGGATCCAGTGGAATTCCCGATTTTTTTCCTGAGCGTTTTCAACGGATCCAGACGAATTTGATACGACGGTCAAGGGCAACAGCTCCCGCATCCTTTGTAAATCTCCGTCAGTAATAAATCCGGCCGCTAATTCCATGGCGCGTCCTTCTAACAGGGCGCGCATCACGTAGACCTCGCGTAATTCAGCCAATGGTAATACTGCCACCCTTACACCCTTAAAAGGCTCGTGCATTGCCAGACCTTTTGCCACCAACCGGGCCAGGGCTTCGCGAACAGTGCGCTCACTTACACCCAACTGTTTGGCCAGCTCAACCTGGCCGATCCTTTCACCAGGTTTGATCCGACCGGTAATGATGGCCTCCCGGATAGATTCATAAGCCATATTAGCCAGGCTGGAATTTTTTGGAAGCGGTTGAACAAAAAGTGCTTCTACTTTAGGACTATCCATATGTTTCCATACGTTAGAAAAAGTAAGTAATCTCAATATTGTGGATTGTGCACAATAATATTATTTTATTATAGGTCCTCTTATCAGCCAATCCAATGACTATTCATCCTATTAATGTCATAACGTTAGATCGGTGCCCGGAAGATAGATGAGATTGGGTATAATATTTAGACCGGAGAAATAAGCATGCACCCCTTACGGGAATGGCTATTTAAAACTGTCGCAAATGAAGTTTCCTTCAGCGGAATTAACGGCATCCACCTTAAACAATTAGCGAGTGCAGGTGGTGTTAATGCCGACCTGGTCCATAAATATTTTCCGGATAAACACGCCTTGATTTTTGGTCTCATTGACGAAATCAGCCTGGCACAGAAGGATTTTATTCTACAGCATTTCCAACAGACTGATACGCCTGAAGAACGGTTAATCCAATTTATTATCAGCAGTTTCGAATTTATCGAGAAATACCCGGGGCTGGCTGAAGTATTTGTCATAGCCCTGCTCGGGAGCGATCAGGATATCAAAGAACACGTTCACGAAGATTACAAACTTGAGCTAGGAATCATACTCGAGGATTTAGTCACCGAAAAAGTAATCCAGGTTCCATCGCCCACCGTTGTTTCCGACCTGACCATGATCCTGTTATCCGTCATATTTCTGGGCGGCTGCCCGTGGCTGCACATGGATTACGACAGCTTTGTCGACTCGCGCAGAATCGCCATCTCCACACTGGCAGCCATGAAAAAGCGCTACGAAATAAACCGGGGATAATTTTCGAGAATGATACAAAAAACGTCAGGAAAAAGTTGGCTTGCGAGATGATGCGCCCAACTGTTTCGATAGCTGGTAACTGGCAAGCATGACTGGTTCTGCCATTTCTGGGACCCGGGTTTCAGGGACACGAGTGATTGGTGCAAGTATCCCTATGCCAGCGACAACCTGCCCAGTGCGATCATAAATAGGCGCGGCAATACTCATTGCGCGCTATCTGTTTCTTCAAATGAAATTGCATAACCCCGCCTGCGGGTAGAGTACGACTCTACACGCAATTTTTCTAAATCGGTAATCGTATTTTTCTTGATGGGCTTAAATTCTATACCAACTAATATGCGCTCAATTTCGTGCTCAGGAAGAAACGCTAAGAAAACCTTTGAAGATACCCCGGCGTAGAATGGGAGGGGTTGGCCTACTCGCATAGCTAATCGACAGAGGTACCGGCTCTCGACAATCTCTACCCAGGTCCCAATGTTTCCAAAGCGCATCGAAAGGATTGAGGATTCCCCGGTGGTTTCAGTCAGAGAATGCAAAATGGGCAAAGCATCATTGCGCAAATTAATCGAAGCCTGGGCAAACATGCCCCAATGGATTATCTGGTAGCCTAGTCGGTGTGTTTTTCTATTAGGGTCAGTATAGACCATCCCCTGGCCTTCCAAAGCCAGCAAAAACCGGCAAGTTGTATTTTTGGGTAAATTGATCCGGCGGCTGATCTCTGTCAACGTCAGCATAGCTTGATCATCACTGAATCTGTTCAGAATGTCACAGATTCGATTGAGAGTACGAAAATCCGATTCTGCTTTTGTCACTATGTACCTTTTTATCATGAGATAACCACAGCGTTTTAAAGTGAGCCGGGCAGCGTTCTTGCGGGTGATCCATTACTTGAGCACGTTCAGGATCAAACATAGTCGATAAACTCCAATAACATCAACTATTATCGAACAAGGAGAGAATACTCAATAAATGAGTAATCAATAATTATTTACGACCACATCATAAAGCATAGTGCGTGTAAATTGAATTCCAGAGCCTGGGTGCGTTTCAGTTTGTGGTAAGAAGTACCCTAAATTTCCAGCATAAAAAGCTCCATTAATAGGAAAATTTCAAGCTCCGAAATAGGCCGCTTGAAATTTCCATTTATGCGGGATATAGCTCTTCGATTATTGCCCTACGGTCTTAGCGGCTCTGTTTGGGTTTCCAGAGTAGGCAAAAACTGCCCGCTACCTGGCTGGCGCACGATCTCACCATTCTCAAGCACTGGCTGTCCACGTTGGAAGCTTAGCTCTGGCCAGCCCAGCACCTTGCGGCCTTCATAGAGGGTATAACCAACATTACTATGCTGGTTTTCTTTCCGGATTGTGAATTCTCGGGTTGGATTATAGATGACCAGATCAGCATCCGAGCCAACCGCCAGGGTGCCTTTACGCGGATAAAGTCCAAAGACACGGGCCGGGTTCTCGCACAACACCTGTACCAATCTTACCAGACTGATACGGCCCTGGTTGATCCCCCAATCATAGGTGACCGGCAGCAGCGTCTCAATTTGCGGAGCGCCAAAGCCCTGGGCGATAAAATCACCGTTCGGATCTTTTTGTTTGGGAGCGTGGTCGGACGCTACAATCATTAAATTGCCGTCCCGCAGCCCTTTCCATAAAGCCTCTAGGTCAGCCTGGCTGCGGATGGGCGGTCCGATTTTTGCCAGTGCGCCGCGTTCCTCAATGATTTTCTCGGTTAGCGTCAAATACTGAGGGCAGGTCTCTGCAAATACCGGCAGGCCTTCCTCCTGAGCGCGACGGATCGGTCGCAAGGCACGCGCCGAAGTCACGTGCGGAATGTACAACCTGCAGCCCATTACCTCTGCTAGGCAAATCGCCCGGAAAATGGCTTCTTCCTCAAAAGCGGCCGGGCGCGAGGCGTTGAACAATTTTGCCGAGGCATTAGGGCCCTTCAGGTATTTATCTTCCAAATAATCGATGCCGCCGCCGTTTTCAGCATGCACCATGGCCATACCACCTAATTCAGCCAACAGGTCCATGGCCTTGCAGAGTTGATAATCATCGGTGTACCAGCCTTGTTTTAGATAGGTCATAAAGAATTTAAAAGTGCGGATGCCCATCTTCATGACCTGGGGAATTTCCGGCACCTGCTTTGCGGCTTCCCAAATGCCCCCGTGCAGGCTGAAGTCAAGCAGAGAACGCTTCTGGGCGTCTTCCAGCATCTCGCTTACTTTCTGCACCAGGCTGTCACCCTGCCGTGCATAAGCAAAATGCAACAGAGTCGTTGTACCACCATATGCCGCAACCTTTGAGCTGGTTTCCACATCATCTAAATACACCGGGTGAACATGTACATCGATAATACCGGGAAACACATATTTACCGGTGGCATCGATGACACGCCGGCTGCCATCGGCAGATAGATTTTGACCAATTGCCACAATACGCTCGCCGCGCACGGCCACATCAGTACAGAAGATGCCCTGACCGGTGACCACGGTCCCGTTTTTTACAAGAAAATCGTAATTATCGACCATTCTTTACTCCTAATAGACAAAAAACAACTTTTGGTTCAGAAAGTGTCTCTATTCTGATCTACTTTTTTGACTGCGGTCTACTGCTTCCAGGACACGCTCAGGCGTCAGCGGCAGCTCGTAGATACGTAGACCGATGGCATTTGCAACCGCATTCGCTACCGCAGGGGCAGCCGGGGTTAGCGAAGGCTCGCCAATACCTTTGGCCCCGAATGGACCCATGCCCGAACCGGATTCAAGGATGATCGATTTTGTGGTTGGCAAATCACAGGTCGTAGGGATGAGGTATTCCGAAAGCGATCCAGCCCGGATTCGTCCTTTTTCTACGGATAAATCTTCCATCAAGGCATAACCCAGACCTTGCGAAGCGCCTCCCTGAATTTGACCGTCGACGGCTGCCATATTGATGGCCCGGCCTACATCATGGCAGGCCACACTCTTTAACAGCTTGATCTCACCGGTTTCTGTATCGACCGCCACTTCAGCCGCCAGAGCACCAAAGGTGAAATCAGGCCAGATTTGGCCCTGGCCGGTCTCTGGGTCAATGGGGTCAGTAAAAGGCGCTTTGAACATGGCCAGTTCAGCCAGCTTGGTGCCGTCCGAGGCGCACATGGCAATTAATTGTGATAGGCGCAAGTTTTCTTCCGGTCGTGCCTTGACGAAGACCTTACCGTCGGCCAGATCGAGATCTTCCGGGGCTTCTTCAAAATGCTTCGAAGCACGGTCAAGCAGATTCTTACGGATCGTTGTGGCAGCCTGCAAGGTGGCATTTCCCGACATATAAAGCTGCCGGGTAGCCGTAGAGGTACCGGATAGCGGGGTTAAGGCCGAATCGGTATGATAGATCGTGATATCCTTCATCGGCACGCCCAGCACTTCGCTGGCAATCTGGCACAAAGCCGAAACTTGCCCGGCTCCCAGATCCGGCACACCTGCCCGGATAGTGGCCGTTCCATCCAACTCTAACCCAACCCAGGCTTGCGAGGTATCGTGCAGCCAAGTGATGCGACCGTAGCTCTGCATATAGGAGGCAAACCCCTGTCCAACTTTATACGGTCCCCAATCCGGCGTCTTCTCACCCAGTGCTGCGATGGCCCGGCTGGTTGTTTCCTCCAGCCAAGCCGCGCTGGTCAACTCCTGCCCATGGGCGGTAAAGTCGCCTTTATGTACATAATTGATCCGGCGCAGTTCATATGGATCCATATGGAGCGCCTTTGCAATCTCGTCCATTTGTTGTTCGTAGGCCACGCAAACCTGCGGAGCGCCAAAACCACGGAAGGCGCTGGTAAACGGGTTATTTGTTGCCACTGAAACCGCATTCACAGAGACATTATCGATCCGGTACGGCCCGGTGGCCATACCGGTTGAATACAACAATACGTATGGGCTGAGATAGACATAAGCGCCCGAGTTTGAGATCAGTTTGATCTCAGCCGCGGTGATGCGCCCATCCCGAGTGACTCCTGTCCGATGGGTAATAATGTAGGGATGGCGTTTTGAATGCGCCAGGATGGATTCTTCACGGGTATAGACCAGCCTGACCGGACGTCCGGTGGCTTTGGCCATCAGACCCAGGAAAATTTCGACGGTAATATCTTCCTTGCCGCCAAACCCGCCTCCTACCATAGTGCCCTGAATGCGCAGCTTATTTTGTGGAACGCCCACCGCCAAAGCAATGCTGCGGAAGTGTTCCACTACCTGGGTGCTGACACGGATATTGATCACCCCGCGTTCGTCCAGCCAGGCTACGCCGGCTTCCGGCTCCAGATAGGCGTGTTCCTGGAAAGGCATTTTAAAAGTGTTTTCGATGATCAAATCGGCCGCAGACATACCCGCCTGAACGTCACCTTTGCGAATTTTCCAATGAGCAACGATGTTATCCGGGGGATAAAGCTGTGGCGCATCCGGCAGCATCGCTTCGATCGGATCAAATACTGCAGGGAGCGGCTCGTATTCTACTTCAATCAGCTTTAATGCCTGCTCAGCCAGCGCTTCGCTCTCTGCTGCAACCAGGGCAATTGGTTCACCTATAAAACGCACTTCTTCGCCTGCCAACACCTGGGCATCCGAGCCAGCCCGACGCTTTTGACCGGTCTGCCCGGGCATGTCTGTGACCAGCACCGAAGTTGGCATGTCCTTGGCAGTGATCACACACACCACACCCGGCAGGTTGCGCGCCTTACCGGTATCGAGTCGAACGATACGCCCGTGAGGAATTGTGCTTCGGAAAACCTTACCATACAGCAGGTTGGGTGGAAAATAATCACCGGCATAAATCGTAGCACCTACAGTTTTGCTCAATGCGTCTACGCGCCGTACGGGTTGGCCGACCTGGTGTAATTTTGGTAGGTCAACAGGCGGCAGGGGTTTGGACGTTACTTTCATATCGCACCTCCTGATCCGGCCGTAGCGGTTTGTTTCTCACCGGATGATATTCTCTCTGCCGCGATTTGAATTGCCTGGATAATCTGGCCGTAGCCTGTGCAACGGCACAGGTTGCCCGAAATGGCTTCCCGGATTTCAGGCTCAGATGGATGTGGGTTTTCGTCCAACAGCGCCTTGGCGGAAATAACCATGCCCGGTGTGCAATAGCCGCATTGGGCCGCACCGACATCTGCAAAAGCTTCTTGGATCACATGCGGGTGCTCCAGATTTCCCAGCCCGGCATTGGTAATCACCTCGCAGCCATCCGCCTGCCAGGCCAGCACCAGGCAACTGTTGACGGCCTTACCATCGAGCAGGACTGTGCATGCGCCACAATCGCCCTTCTCGCAGCCATTTTTTACATCCACATATCCCATGTGCTCACGCAGTGCATGTAGCAGAGTTATATTCGGCTCGAGCGCCACTTTGTGTTTACGTCCGTTCACAGTCAGGTTGATAATTTTTGATTCCATTGGATCACTCTCGTTTCCTGAATTCATCTGCTGCCTGCTTGAGCAGCCGCTGCACCAGAACCCCCACCATTCGTCGCCGGTAATCTCCCGAAGCGCGCAGATCTGAGATCGGAGATACCGCCTCTGCTGCCAATTTACTCGCTCTGGCATATGAGGCATCCGTAAAGGCCTGGCCTCGTAAGCTCTCTTCGGCTGCCAGCGCCCGCAGCGGGCGAGGAGCCACTGAACCCAGAGCAATACGCGCATCCTGGCACAATCCGTTGGCATCTACTTCCAATCGGATAGCTACACTGACAACTGAAATAGCATCAGCCTGGCGTAGACCCAGCTTGTAATAAGCATAGGCCGTTCTTGCCTTCGCAATCGGCCAGCTTACGCTCACCAACAATTCTTCCGGACGCCGGACGGTCTTGCGCACGCCGACGAAGAATTCTTGCAGTGGGACAGTGCGAGAGCCAGCTTGGCTTTGCAGCTCAACTTCGGCATCCAACGCCAATAATGCCGGAGCCGTGTCAGCAGCCGGGGAAGCGTCTACCAGGTTTCCTGCAACGGTGGCCCGGTTACGGATCAGCGGGTTGGCAAATAATCTACCAGCCTGTTGTAGTATCTTGCCATGCTCACTCACCAGCGGTGAGGCTAACAATTCAGCGAGGGTTACAGCGCCACCGGCAACCAAATGCCCGTCCTGACGCCGTATGCCATGCAGCTCTTTGAGCCGGCTGATATCCAGCACAACTTTCGCAGTATGGCGGCCGCTGCGCAAATCAGGGATTACATTTGTCCCCCCGGATAGCGGGACCGCCTCAGACCCGGCTGAGGACAACTGAGCCAATGCTTCAGGCAAAGTCTTCGATGTCCATAAATCAAATTCTGGGAGCATAAGCATCTCCTTATTTTCTATGAATCAAATCCTTGCTTGGGCCGTTATGAGCCAATTTTTTCGGCTGCATCCAACACCGCCCGGACAATACTGGCATAACCGGTACACCGGCAGGTATTGCCCCGTAGATAATGGCGAACCTCATCTTCGCTGGGTTTTGGCATCTCGCTCAGTAAAGCTTTGGTAGTCATCAAAATCCCCGGAGTACAGTAGCCGCATTGGAAAGCTGTATTATCGATGAATGCTTCTTGCAGCGGATCGAGCGCAGCAGTTTGCAGGTCTTGAAGCCCTTCGATGGTCGTGATTTCTTTGCCAACCGAAGAAACTGCCAGGATCAGGCAAGAAAGCATCGGTTTTCCATCAATTTGAACAGTGCAGGCACCACATTCACCAATACCGCAGGCATATTTGCTGCCGGTCAATTCTAGTTTTTCACGCAGCACATTTAAAAGCAATTCGTTTGCAGCTACCCAAACCCTGGTTTTACGCCCGTTGACATTAAGCTCGATCTGCTGGCGTTCACCAGATTTCTGAGAAGGTGTATATACAAAGGGCTTTTGACCGTTCCTCGCAGGATTCTTCCAGCCAGTATGTGATGGCCTTTCGACAGCGCGCTCCCAGGCCAACGTCAGGGCATCTTGCAGCATGACATTCGCAATCCGCCGGCGGTACCAGGCGCTAGAGCGGACATCATCGATAGGCGAGATGGATTCTGCAATTAGCTGGCCAGCTTCAGCCAACAGTTCTGTGCTGAAAATCCGCCCAACCAGTACATCCGCCACGGAGGGCAGCAACAACGGGGTAGGGGCCACCGATCCCATTGCCACCCGGCAGGAGCTAATCCGTTCACCCTGGCGTGTGATTGAAAGCGCCAGACTGGCCTTAGCCAGATCGGCCACCACGCGGGTTGCCTTTAGAAAAACGCTGGTCGATCCGGGCTGCGGAGCCGGCAAGGTAACTTCTACCAGCATCTCACCCGGCTGTAAGACTGTTTTTCCAGGACCGAGGAAGAATTGTTCCAACGGTAGAAAACGCTTTCCTGTTTGACTGACCAGGGTCACCTCAGCACACAGAGCCAGTAAGGCTGGCGGTGTATCCGCTGCGGGCGAACCATTACAAATATTACCGCCGATGGTTCCCATTACCTCAACCTGGGTACTGCCAAAGGAGCGGCAAGCTTCTGCCAGGCTGGGGTAGCATGTGCGCACCAGCGGGTGCGCTGCCAGGGCATGGATTGTCGTCAGCGCCCCAATGCTGATTGAGCCGTCCGGACGTTCTTTTACCTCATTCAAAGCAGGAATTTTACTGATATTGATCACAACTTCCGGTTTAACCCGTTCCATCTTCATCATCACAATCAAATCAGTGCCACCCGCGATTAACCGTGCTTTACCTGGATACTGGTTCAGCCAGGCGAGCGCTTCCTCAATCGTTGAGGCTTCCATGTAATCAAAATTTTGTACCAGCAGGTGGGAGTTCGTCATTTCATTGGCGTGAGAGTGACTATCCATTATTTTACCCCCTCCTTTTGCGTTGTTTCATTTTCCATAATTGCCTTTAATAGTTTTTCCGGAGTAATGGGCAGTTCGTAAAATCGAACCCCGACCGCGTTGTAAATCGCGTTGGCATAAGCCGCCGGTACAGGGTTTAGAGCTGCCTCGCCAAGACCTTTGGCCCCAAATGGACCGGTAGGTTCATAGGTGTTGGCAGAATGTGTGCTGAGTTCATCCAGGTGGGGGCTTTCCATCATACCAGGAGTTTTGGCATCGACCCAATAACCCTTGGAACGGAGCTGGCCCTGCTCATCCCATTCGATATCTTCGTAAAGTGCCATCCCCAGGCCGCGTGATAAACCGCCTTCCAACTGGCCTTTCGCCCCATCCGGATTGACGATTGTCCCAGAATCATTCCCCAGAATTGTTCGCAAGGTGCGTACGTTACCCGTCCAGGTATCCACTTCTACTTCGACAAAGACCGTTACGTAGGCGGGCGGGCAATTCACTGGCCGGTAGCTATCAACTTTAGCAATAGTCTTCCAGCTTTCCGCCCAGCAGCGAGACGCCAACTGCTTGAGAGTCATGCGTTTATCCGGGATCGAGGGTACGTAAATCACCGCCTGGCCTTGCTCCGTATCCATCCTAAGGTGCAATGATTCAGGCTGGACATTCAGGTAACGCGCCGCTGTCTCAAAAATCTCTTGCTTAACCTGATTAGCAACTTTTACCGCCGCACCACCTCCAGCATAGATGCCGCGCGTGGCATGGGTACAAACATCGTAAACAGTGGAGAAAGTGTCTGTCGGAACTACATTGACCTTATCGAGCGGTACGCACAATGTCTCAGCAACCAGTTTTGCCATCGCTTCCAACGTGCCACCACCATGATCCACCAATGCAGAGACTACATCCACCGAACCATCCTGATTAACTTTAACCAGCGCTCCAGAATAGTCGATCACATCACCCGGTTGGGGTGCGCCGGCGCTGGAGGTATGAAAACCCCTGCCCAGACCAATGCCCCTACGAAAACGGCCTGTCTTTTCCTGGGGGCTGGTACGCCGTTCCCATCCGATCATCTCCTGCCCCTGGCCGAGCAACTCAGGAACACCGTCACTCCAAACAATGGATTTCACCATGGGACCCTGGCCCCAGAAGGTACTGCCAAGACCAACATAATTTTTCAAGCGCAGTTGCAATGGATCCATGCCCAGCTTTTCGGCCAGCTCATCCATCAAAGATTCTGTCATAAAAGTCGCTTGCGGGTTGCCATAACCCTGCATGGCGCAGCCCGGCGCTTTGTTGGTATAAACGCCTTTGCCGTGATAGCGGATATTCGGAAAACGATAAAGCGAAACCACCCAGCCAATCGAGACGCCCAGGAAAGAATAACCCTGAATAATATGCGCCCCAACATCAGCTATGAGATCCATTTCCACACCTGTCAGGGTGCCATCTTTCTTTGCACCGATCTTGATATGGGTAAGGGTTCCAAAACGCCCATGATCGTGCATATCCTCTTCACGCGTCAAACATAACTTAACTGGCCGGCGTGCTTTGAGCGCCAGGGCCACGCCGATTGGCACAACTGAATTCATTTGAATACTTGAGCCGAACGTACCACCGACTGACATTTTCTTAACGTTCACCTTGCTCAATGGGATTCCGAAGATTTGTCCCAGCACGATTCTGGCATTATGGATGGATTGCAGCGTCGCCCACACCGTAATACCACCATCCGGTTCAGGCCGGCAAACGACAGATTTGGGTTCCATTTGGGCATGGTAAACCTTATGGGTCTGGAAGGTACCTTCAACAGTAACATCCGATTCGGCAAAAGCCTTATCGACATCGCCCTCAATGATTTC
>DATFYI010000146.1:0-6693 GCA_035315125.1 Anaerolineaceae bacterium
AAAATAAAACCTGTTTTAAACCTGGAAAGATTGAATTCTATTCAGCCATTCGTTCTCTAAATTCACATAATCCTCAGGCTTGATACTATTTTCTAAAGCAATTAATTTATTCAAAAGATCAAGTTTTTCGTTCTTCTGATCCGATATTTCCTTAATATCACCGATGAGAGATTCGATGGGCACGTTGTAAAATGAAACATCCTTCTGGCCAGCATGAATATAGGCTTGCCTGATCAAATAATATTTTAGTGCTTCATCTTGTTTTTTTTCCAATTCACCATCCAGGTCACTAATCTCCGCATTTAAATCTGCTATCATTTTTTGGACAATTTCATGAAGATCAGTCATCCTTCAGCCCTCTTATATTTGTATTTTTTTCTCCATTTACGCTTCCCCATGGAGAATTCGTGAGTTTTTCCTGGCAAAATACTTATATCATATTCTATTTCGAATGCCATGATTTGATTTCGTTAAACCTACATTTACGGATCCGGCAGGATGCGGGCCTACGACCAAGCGGTATAGGATTGAATACCTATCTGGCAATGTTCCCAGCGCTAATTACCCAACCGAATTTGATTTGCCATTTCGATTCCTTTCAGCAGAGCAAGCCATTCCGCCAGTGAAATGTCATTCCTGGCTATTTCGCCTGGATTGATGCCAAGCGAAAAACAGGGTGAGAAGCGGCGATCTTCTCGAATTCCGCCAATGGCGCATCTTTATCCACCGGTATGTGCGGGCGGGCGCCCGGGGCCACCTGCAGGTAAGCCTTGAGGATGCGGGCGCGCTGCTCGACCGGTATTTCTTCGAGCTGAATCTCCTTACGACCACCGCTGCGCAGCAGCGCTTTTCCACCAGCGGCGCGCACATTGCGAACCCACTGCACGTTCTCACCAAGCATGGAAACCAGGTAGCGCTGCCCATCCACAGTGACCATGACCAATGGAAACGAGACAATCCGCCCCGACTTGCGCCCAACCACTTCCAGGGTCACCACACCATTGGAAGTAGCCTGCCGCGAAGCCACGATCGCGTAGGCCCAATTTAGAATCTTTGCAATCCAGTTAGGTCGCTGGCCGCGGTAAATCCACTGCTTGGCCCTGTAATACCAGGGTGTCTGGCTGGTGGTATTTTTTATAGAATTTTCGGCCCGGTTATTCAATGACTTTTGCATATTAACCTTTTGGAAGCCTGGCTTTTGTGGATGGTTTGCTGTCATGCTTATCTAACGACATGGATGCCTGCTTCAGAAACAGGACTTGATTTGAGATACCTTTCAAATATTTTAGCATAGCAGCCGGAAAGAAGAAAAGAAATACCAATAGCAGGCCCGGCGGATGCGGAGCTGCGACCAAGCAGATTTTCCCCGCCATCTTTTTTCCTGCTGAGAAAAGCCGGTCGCACATACGTGGGCCACGCAAAATAGACGGAGCTGAGATTGCTTCGCAAAGATCGCTCGCAATGACATTCGTATCAAATAAAGATATAATTCATATTTAATTTCCGGTCAAGTTGATCTCGATCAGGCTGGAATTTCCAAAGGAGCAATATGCAAAATAAGACATTAGGAATTGTACTCATTGTGGTGGGCGTGCTGATTGTGGCGGTTGTTTTTTTGGCTGCGCCACTCCACCTGGCCAGCGCGGGCTTTGGCACGAAGAAGATCCTCGGGTTGGTCGTGGGGCTCGTTGTTCTGGTTGCCGGTCTTGTAATGAGCTTATCAAAAGGTCAAAAACAGAAATCCGGTTAATGCTGCAGATAAAATAAATTAATATTTCGATCCAGGATCAGGGTGTTTTTTTCATCCCCTTAACTTGAAGGTGCATGGGGATTTGTTGTGATACCCTGCCGATTTGTGGCTCAATTCCAATGAGGCTGAAGCCATTTAAGACATCTCGCTCAGCTTTGTACCCAGGACAGTTTTGGCCGATACGTAGCGCCACCAATTCAATTTCTCGAGCTGTGCGACTTTTTGTTGGTAGGCTTCCAGATTGGGATATTCCAGCACCGTCCAATCGGAGAGCGCCTCATCGGCCCAACGCGCCTGACAGGCGATCACCAACCGGGCGCCGGCCTGCTTTTCGGCGTCCATGGCTTTTGACCAGAGCGCATCCTGCTCCGCTTTGGAAAGCCGGTACCAGGCTTCCTTAAAGCCCTGGCCCAATACAAGCAAGTAGACGGATTCGGGCATGCTGTGCTCCTTTCTGCGTCTGTGGTAAAACGCGTCTAGCAACGAAGACTCAATACAATACCGGTCTACATAAACTTAAATTTAATATTTCAGACCACTTACCGGCATCTAATTCTGAACCATCTTCGGTTCTCGCCATCGCTCTTAATGAAGACAATCTTTTACAAATTACATTAATAACGGAATGGATTCTGAGCGGGCAACGCTCTTCACAAATGCGCCTGCACGTACGCAGATAGCTATCGTTCTCAGCTAATTTCTTATCCGGGCGGGAGGTGCAGACGGCCTTTGAGTAAATGATGGGATGTTGGCAAATATCGATGAAGATAAAATCGGACTTACCCCGTTTTCCAGGGGGAAAATGTGCAGTTGCACCATGCATAAAAGGAAAATAATCCGACTTTTCCATAATCGCTTGTACCGGCAAAATTGTAAGAAACGGCCCGCATTAATAGTTTCGTTAAATTCGAGAAATTCTGATGATCCTTTCTTATGAATAGATTTTGCTTATATTGTCATTATAGCGATTTTTTACATCAAAAAATCATTAAAAATGTGGGAAAGGTGGGCCCGGCAGGATGCAGACCGGTGACCAAGCGGATAATGGTTCAATTCCTATTTGGCTATAAATTCTCGTACGGTGCAGGCGGTGGTAGCCTTCTTTTGCTTGATAGCAACGCTTTTCGCTGTGGCATTAAATATCTAGATTTCTGGTGCCCAGCCTTTTCACCATTTCAGGGTCACGATGGTCAAAGAAACTACTGGTTTTTGTGTCTAAAATTGTAATCGCCGCCATATCTTCCGCTTGTAATTCAAAATCAAACACACTGATATTTTCTAGCATTCTTTCTTTGCGAGTTGATTTTGAAAGGACAATAATTCCTCTTTGTCCAAGCCAGCGGAGAATTACCTGGGCAACACTTTTTTTGTGTTTTGCGGCGATGGATAGCAGCAATTCATTTTGAAAAATATTATTCTTTCCCTCTGCAAATGGAGCCCATGCTTCAACCTGAACGTTGTTATCTTGTAAAAACTTTGGCGTATCTATTTGCTGTTGGAAAGGATTTATTTCAATCTGATTTACCGCAGGCGTTATTTTGTTATGAATCATCAAGTCCATTATTCGGTCAGAGGGAAAATTTGAAACCCCGATTGCTCTGACTTTGCCTTGTTTATACAGTTCTTCCATGGCCCGCCATTCACCATACACATCGCCGAGTGGTTGATGAATCAGATACAAGTCAATGTAATCTAATTGCAATCGCTTCAGAGAATTTTCAAAGGCTTTTAATGTGCCCTCATAGCCATTGCTCTGAATCCAAAGTTTTGTCGTGATAAACAATTTTTCTCTTGCAACGCCGCCTCGTTTGATTCCCCTGCCAACCGCCTCTTCGTTCAGGTAAGAAGCGGCAGTGTCAATGTGGCTATATCCTGTTTGAATAGCGTCAACAACGCTTCTTTCACATTCGCTCAAATCAGTTATTTGAAAAACACCGAAGCCAAGAACAGGTACTTCAACGCCATTGTTCAATTTTACTTTTTGCATACTTTCTCCTTATATATGTGCCGTAATTTACGATTGCAGCCGACACATATTTATCAAGCGGCGGGCTTTATATGAATGATACCGACTCTTGATGGGCTGTAATTATGTCACATTTCTGCCCTGTGAGGATGAATAAACTGCAAATAAGACGCCTAATTAACTTTTAACAAAACCTGTCATTGTCTTCACCTCTAATATAGCCCTCATTGGGAAAAGATATTTTGCATGATCAATATCCTCATCATTTATTTCTGTTTTGCAGGTTAGGTCAAGGGCTCTTGCGATTCGCCCCGCCGTTCCCATAAGGATCATCTTCCCTCATCCTGCCCGTGACCCAACATCTTCCCCTAATAAGCGGCCACTTTCCCTGCTGCCACAAAACCTCAAAAATTGCTTATTTCAGTGACAGAGCTGGCAGGATTTGGGCCTGCGATCAAGCGGATTCGGGCACTGTTCTAGTTCGGCTGCAATTTTTTGTATTTTGAAGAGCAGCTTTTACCTCGCGGTTCTGAATTCAGTACTGTAAAGGCACATTTTTGCAAATAATGTGATATGGAGGACAGGCGTTTTTAGCAATGGCAGTAGAGCGGATATGAATTTACCATCTTTGAATAATAATTTTTCATCCGAGGATAAGCCCAGTTTTAGCGGCAGAATCTACATCGTCCGCTGCAAGCTTTGTTACGTTGCCTTGAATGGTATTGAAACCTTATGATCGGCTTTCCAAATGTTGCACTATAGCTTGCTTAGAAGCCAGGAGTGCACTTCAGGAATTCTATGTGCTGCGAGAGTTATATGGCCATCGCTAGCCAGGAACCGGGTTTCAACACCGGGAATTTTACTGGCAAGCCACTTTCCATGGGAAAACGGAACCATTTGATCTTGCTCGCCGTGCATGAGCAATACTGGAATTCGAATCTTGTTCAGTTCGAAACCCCAGGGCGTGGTGAAGGCGATGTCATCATCGACCCAGCCATCCCTTCTTTCCTTGATTCCCTCACGAAAACAGTTGAGTACAAAACTGGCGAATTCTTCTGTTAATGCTGTAAAATCGACAGGGCTAAGGAGAGAATGCAAAGCCTGAACGAGAGTCAAGGGGTCTGCATCCAATAAACCTGGCGCCGCTTCCTCCACGAACTGCTGTAGCGATTCTCGGCCTTTGAGTGCAGCACCGAATTCTGCAATATTGCCTTCCCCCATCCCGGCAAACCAATCCAACCCGCTTGTCATATAGGGGGCCGGGGAGGACAGCGCTGCAACTGCCGCCACCAGATCGGGCAATAGAGCTGCACAGGCCAGAGCATGTGGCCCCCCTCCTGAATGCCCCCAAACGAAAAGTCTTCTTAAATTAAGCTCTTTTGCAATTGCAGCCACATCCTCGGCAGCACTGGCTACATTTCGACCTGGATGAGGAGTTGAACCTCCGTAACCCGGCCGGTCGTAGCCGATCAGCCGGATGCCGCGCGACTTTGCGTCCTCGATCCAGGCCTCATAAAGAAGCCTTGAGCCTGGTGTACCGTGATGTTCCAGAACGGGTATCCCGTCCAATTGGCCAGCCTCAAGGATACGAATCTTGCGGCCATTTTCCATTGAAATCGTACGGACATTGACATCCATTTTGAAACTCCTTATTGTTGTTCTTTTTGGATTCTCAGGTGGATGGGACAGATTTGTGAGTCGGCCACTAATCCCATTATCTTATCTTAAGGCAGTTTTGTGGTTTGGGTCAAGGGCTCTTCCGATTCGCCCCGTCGTTTGCTACAAGGATCATCTTCCCTCATCCTACCCGTGACCCAACATCTTCCCGCAGAATCCTAAAAAGCGAGGACTTTCCCTGCTGACCTAAAATCCCAATGATTGCTTATCTCAGTGATAGACCCGGCAGGATTCGGACCTGTGACCAAGCTGTATAGGATTGAATTCCTATACGGCTATAAATTCTCATTTTTCTATTTGGTATTGACCGTGGAACCTACTGTTTTCGGTTTCAATTCCTGCACGTGTATATTTTAGCCACACGAAAACCGAGTAAAAGAGAGTGGTGCTGGCATCAGATTTTGACATGTTCCAATTTTACCAACGTAAATAGACGTAGAAGAAAATTCTCTCAAACTAAGATGAATTCATCTAAAGTAGTAAAAGTTAACTCGCCTTATCCTCTGATAGGGGGCATTTCCCCTCATTGCACCACTATCTCACCCGCCGATGGCTGGAAAAACCCGCTCTCAAGCTAATCTTCACCGTCGATTGTTTTAACTAATAATTGATTTAGAATATTCGCATTGTTATAATAAGCCATGTAGAGAGTCATCACGGGTTCAAGTCTGTGCGGATCAGGTATTCCCAGCCTGAAAAGTTGATCTCCTGCATTCTTGCCGCATTTCTCGTAATGCGGCATTTTAATTTACCAGACAGAAATAGGGGAAATTGCCAGCTCGGTAAGTCCACTGGGAGGGAAATTCATATGTCTCACAAATTATTGTCCCGTCCGTTAGTCTTGAGTAGTGTACTGGCATTATGCCTGGTGCTGGCGGCCTGCTCCACCACCATGCCTTCGCCTACAGCCGAACCGACGGCCGTTCCCACTTTTGCGCCTTCTATAATGCCACCCACTGTTGTAACCACCGCCGTTCCGCCAACCGCTGCCCCCGTCCAGCCCACGGCAGTTAAAGTCCAACCCCTAGCGGTTCCAACCAGCGTGTCTTCCCAGAAGACAAGTCAGACAAACACGGAAATTGCGCCTTCGAACAATTTTCCGCTTGTTTTTGTTTCGACGGATACTTCCTCGACGATTACCCCAAGCAAATCAGATCAGATCTTTGTTTATCAAATGGATCCTACAAGCGGGGAGCTGACCCAGATCTCCAAGGCCGGCGAACCGCCTAACCCCGAATTCATCCGGGTAGATCCTAGCGGGCGATACCTGATCGCTGTCAGTGAATGGGGCACTGATCCA
>DATFYI010000147.1:0-5545 GCA_035315125.1 Anaerolineaceae bacterium
GAATTAATTTCTGATTAGCCAACAAAATGCCGCTGTGATATGGATGCTTTTTTGCCAAGTTGACATAATCATTGATATTAAAAGTAAAAATGATCTGTTGGTGTGAAGTCGCCCATAATAATTGATATTCATCGCTGACATCTTGCTTGATGTCCTGGTTGGGGGACCTGGTAAGACCATGCCCTTTGTTTAATAATGCTTGATACAAATCCCGGCGGGATGCATTCATGTCCAAGTGCAATTTTAGTTCAGGCATCAGGCCTATCCACCTGAGTGTTTGATTCGATCAATGCATCGACAGTTTTCTTATGAGCCTGATAGAAAGATAGAACTTCTTTAACGGTTCTTTCTGCCAACGAATACTGCTTGGCAATTTCGAGAACAGTCTCATGCCATTCATGAAAAGCAATAACTATCGTCTGTACTCGAATGCCTGCACCTTCTATGATTGGAACGAGCTGATTGGAAGTATCCAACTTATAAGTAATGTCTGGAAAATTCGGATCGCTTATTTTCAACTTTAACGAGGTAACTTTTTCAGCCAATGACCAAAGAATAAGTTGGTTTAACGAAACTCCTTGATGCTCCGCCACCTGTTCAGCATCTTTTTTTAGATCAACAAGTAAATTTAATGAATAACGGCCCTTCATATAATACATCTTTATTGATGTCAATATTTCAAATTCGCTACATACACCTTAACCGCTGCCTGCATGAACTCCGCCAGGCGCGGGTCGACCTTATCGAAATTGGCCTTGAAGCGCGGGTCATTGCTGTATAGCTCTGCCAATCCCAGCAACTGCTCCTCGTTGGGCGTCCAGAAGTATTCCAGATGGCGTCGCCAGCGTTCCACGCAGGCCTGCGCTTCAGCAGATGCAGCCCCTTTGGGTATCGCCAGCAGCATATCTTGATAAACTGCATTGCCTTGATCCGCAATGCGCTGTTTTTCAGCGGCGCTGTAACCCTTATATTTTTTGGTGGAAGCTTTCACGATGGCGGGATCATACCTCTGCATGGCTTCTTGCTCGTACTCGGCCTGCTGCTCATCGCTCAGCCCTTCAAATAATTGCTTTTTGCTCATGTCTGCCTTTCCTTTCAAATGATTGATGGTCAAATCTACGGTTAAAATCAGCCTTTCCAACTGGTTGATGCGTATTTGTAGATCCACTTTATGCCGCTCTAATGTACTCAAAATATCGAAGTCACGATGGTCAAGGATGGTTTTAATATTTTCGAGCGGCATATCCAACTGGCGGTATACCAAGATTTGCTGCAATCTCAGCAGGGCTTCCTCGCCGTAATATCGATAGCCGTTCTCGCCAATTTGGGTCGGCTTGAGCACCCCGATCTGATCGTAGTAATGCAACGTGCGCGGGCTGACGCCGGCCAAGTCGGAGAGCTGTTTGACCGTGTACACATCACTTTTGATTTTGGCTCTTATCAAAGCTGCCTCCTTAATTTAACTGACTGACCAATCGATTGGTTATAGCAACAATTATAGACTATGACGTTACGTTAATGTCAAGGAGGGAGATATAAATTCTAGCGATTGATCAATGAGGTATAAATGTCATCCAGCCGGCTGGTGACAGTCTGTCCGTTTTTGGTGAGCAAGCCGTGATACAGCTTGCGGCCCGGTACAGCCGTCCAACCGCTCAACACAAACGGCACTGGCTCACCGGCCGCCAGCCATTCGCCGTTGTATTTGCGGGCTATGTGCACGTGGGTGCCGGTGGCCACCCCGCCCACGCAGGAAGGATGCCCAATGCGGTCATTGCTCTTAAGATGGGTACCGGCAGCCACCCGATCCTGGTCGGCAATGTGCAAATAAAGCTCCACCCAGCCAACCTGGTCGTTGGCTTGCCCTTGCAAATTAACCGTGACCATACCGTTCTCGGACTGGACCACAAGACCGGGGGCTGAAGCGGTCACCCATTCCGGCGAAACCCCGCAGCGGGGTGCCACATTGGCCGGTGCAAAATCCAGCGCGCCCCAGGCGCTGCCCACACCCCAGGCATCGTGCGGTCCGCCGGTCAGGGTCCAGGTGATACCCGGCTGAAAGGGCAGTTCCATAGGCGGTTGTTTCAGACCGGCCGGCAAAAGCGGCTCGACCGCCGCAGCGCGCTGCCAGGGATTGCCAAACATCTTTTGATAGAAAGACACGAACCCAGAATCCCCATATAAAACTTTTACCCACTCGTCCTGGTGATAAAAGATCGCAAACAGGTTCTGGAGTGCAACCGAACCGGCATTCAGGTTGGGATTGATGCGCAGCGTGCTCTTATCTGAAAACAAAAGCTCGCTATAAGTCCCGCTGCGCCAGCCATAATAACCAATACTAAGTTGCCGGGCAGCAATATTCAGCTCTTCGTAGAGGCCTTTATAAGCCGCATCTGCAAACCCAATCGGATAATCTAACGAATTGGGGTCAGCCGGCTGACCGGTCACCCAGTGTGCGCGGTAATCCAGCACCGCCAGCAGCAAACGCGGATTAATGGAGGTTTCATCCGCCACCCGCTGGACGATCTGCGCACCGCTCAAAGTCTGCTTGTCGACAGTTTCGCTGTAACCGTTCAAAAAACCGCCGGCCGCCCGTACAAAAGTTGCCGCGTCAAAATCAGCTGCCGTAGTCGAATAAACCACCTCGCTGTCCGGCAGCAGCACCGCTCCAGGACCGGTGGTACCTAAACGGTTTGGGATCGAAAGCAGTTGGCCGGACGGGATCAAGCTTGCTGCCGGGATGGCCCGTGAAGAGCTGATCTGAGAGGGTTCAACCCCAAAACGCCCTGCCAGCCCGACCAGGGTATCGCCTGACTGGGCAGAATAACTGAATACCGGTCCTGCAGTCGTATCGGCGGGCACAGGTATATCTGGCACGGCTGTTTGTAAATCCGGGGAAACCCTTTGCGGAACGTGTGTTCCGACAGGGAAAGTATTCGTCTTTGAAGGAGCGGTAGGAGTGGAGAATAGCCTGGCAGTGGGAGTTTCTTGGGCGCTTGTATCTGCGGTTGAACTGCTCGGTATTAATGGAAAATTACAGGCCAGCCCGGTTACAAAACAGACCAACAACCCAACCAATAGTGCTGTTCGTTTTTTCATCTGGCTGAATTATACGCTTTTTGCCGGTTTTATTCTGGCAGATGAGACTATCAAGCATCCATCACGGTATAATAGTTCAGAAAAATAAATCTCCTTACGGACAGCACTCTAATCGATATGTATTGACATGAATTACGCTATCCGTATGGGTGAACACGCCCAACTTATGACGAAAGCTATCCAACACATCTCAATTATCTACAATCCGGATGCCGGGCAGCCTCAGGCACTGCTCAAAAACTTTAATCGGATTTTTCACAAGGCCGGTGTACGATGGGATATTCATATTACAAATGAGAATGGCGATGGCGAACGCCTGGCCAAACAAGCCATCGCAGCGGGAACCGATGTTGTTGCGGTCTATGGCGGGGACGGCACGCTGATGGATGTGGCCAACGGCATGGTCGGTAGCAGTGTGCCGATGGCAATTATTCCGGGTGGCACAGGCAATGTCATTTCGGTTGAGTTGGGGATTCCACGCGATCCTGCCGCGGCTTGCGCGTTGATTGTTAACCCGCAGCATGTCCTGCGTCCGATTGACGTTGGACGGGTTGAAAACCATTGTTTCTTGCTGAGGGTCGGATTTGGTCTGGAGGCTAATATTGTCCAGGGCGCTGGCCGAGAAATGAAAGATCGCTTCGGCATTTTTGCATACCTGATGTCGATTCTGGCAGCGATAAGCCAGCCTTCACCATCACACTATTTTTTAAACCTGGACGGTATGGAATACGAATGCGATGGATTGGCTTGTATGGTCGCCAACGCTGCTTCACTGGGTGTGTCAGGGCTGGACCTGGCCGATAATATCAGTATCGACGATGGGTTGCTGGATGTATTTATCATCCGCAAAATCGATCTGGAGGAATTGTTTTCGATGGCGGCGCGAGTTTTGGGTTCGCCCGATACACCTAACAGCCTGTTGCACTGGCAGGTGTCCAAGTTAATGATACGCTCTGACCCACCCCAACAGATCGAAGCAGATGGCGATCTGATTGGTGAGGCTCAGGCCTCCATTGAAGTCCTACCCCTGGCCTTGAATGTAATCGTCCCACCGGGAAACCTGACCCTGAAGGGTTAAGAGCCCTTCAGGGTCTTTATGATTTATTTGCACGCACCTACATTTTTACATTAAGCATCATCCCATCCAGCGGATATTTCAGTGAACTAGTCTTTATGGAGTGGCTGTCGTTGTACCGGATGGCATGGCAGGGGCAGTCGGGCTGCCGGACAACATCGTGTTAATCGGGGCGCCGCTAGGAGAAAGCACCCACCAATTTCCGTTGCCAAAACCCTGTCCGTTCACATCCTGAGGGTTAACATCCTTACTTAAATAATAGAGTGGATGTCCGTTATAGGTAACCTGGCTACTTCCATCCTGGCGAGTTATCACGCCGATCATGCTGGCAGTAACACCGCTGCCGGCAGTCGCAGTTCCAATCAGTGGAGGCCAAAGGGCTGCGCATGTACCATTGCAGTTGCTGACCGTAGGTGTATCTTTCACCAAAATATAGAGTGCCCTTCCATTTTGATCGGTCAGGTAATTACCCAGCGTTGCGTTCGTACCTACAACCAGGGTAAACGAGGCAGGCGTCGGTGCCATCACTGCGGGGGCGGTTTGTGTCCCGGCGGGAGCAGCCGGCATGGCCGTATTCATGGTAGTCGGCATAGCCGTATTCATGGCGGTAGGCATAGCTGTTGCGGGCCTTGCAGGAACCTGCGTGGCAAGGGTATTGGCTGTCGGAACCGTTGTGTTCGCTTGAGCCCCAACACCAGCAAAGCCGTTACAACCCGTTAAGATAAGGGCCAGGAGCATAAACAAACTAAAGGCCGCCCATAAATTTGATTTTTTGCTGTACATCATCTTCTCCTTTACACCAATAACTATAAAAATAGTCGTGGATCAGTTTTCAATTTCCACTTCTTTGGACAAGGCAACCAGTAAACTCTTTTGTCCGCGGGATGATGGAACTTTTTTCCAAGCAATAGTAAAAATTCAATAGTGATGATCCTCTTGATTTTAGACTATTATGCTCGATTATATCTATAATATATTAACGGTCAATTAAAAATAGAACTGTGATCAATATAAAAAGCGCCCCCGGCTGCCCGAAAACAGCGGAGACGCTCTTCGCAAATTGACATGGGCACGGGATTTTCGAAACTAGTCAGTCTTACTCAATGACCTCTCGCCCGTGCAAAGCAACCAGCCACCGCGCTCCTTTCGACGCAACGCTGCCGGCGGACCGGGTCAATTCTAATAGGCCGGAGCCGATTTGGGCGCTGGAGCCGAGGTAGGAACCGCCGTAGGTAGAGCGGTCTTGATAATATCACCCGTAGCTGAGAGCACAAACCAGGTCCCCAGTACGCCCTGACCGTTTACATCACCGGGTTTTAAGTCTTTCAAGAAATAGTAGAGCGGCAGGCCTTTATAAGTGACCTGCATCAG
>DATFYI010000148.1:0-7527 GCA_035315125.1 Anaerolineaceae bacterium
AGCGAGCCTTCGACCGCAGCCAGAATGTGTGCCCGTGAAAGTCCCTCATCATTCGGCCCATTGCCGGTTCGGCCACGCACTTTAGTGGCCAGTATAATTTGTTGGCGCGGAATCTTCGACTGGTGCAGCCACTGGCCAATAATTTGCTCGGCCACTCCACCGGGGTTATTCTTGGCCCAGCGTGAATAGACATCCGCCGTATCGATGAAGTTTATCCCCGCTTCAAAAGCGCCGTTCAATACCTGCACTGAGCTATCTTCATCAGCCGTCCAACCAAATTGCATGCTGCCCAAACAGATGGGCGAAACTTTAATTCCGCTGTTTCCCAGATAACGATATTCCATAGCCCTTCCTTTAGCACAAAATTGGCCTGATTTCAGGTCAATAAGGATTCTACCTAAAAAAGGCCGGCTTCACAATCCACCATCTCCAGGTTTGAAGACAAATGGATGATTTTTTAAGAAAACTTTGCATGGAATATTTCCTGCAACCCAATCATGAGGCAACTCAAAGGGATGTATAATCATCTGAGAACGCTTGATAATCCCCTATTATTGGATCAATGGCCGTGTTTGATTACTATCTTCTCAACATCAACCTGGAAGCAGGTCAGGAGCAAGCCGATCTGCCCTCATTGCACGTGGCCGTTCCTCCCCGCCGTGCTCAACGCAGCCGCGCCGCTGACCAATTGATGTTTCTGGCAAGTTTTGGGGGCAATTCCGAAATCAGCCCGGCCAGGACCCAGGACATACTACAGCGCCTTTCCAACACGTATTATACCGAGCACGGCTCGGTCACAAATGGACTACGTATCGTTGCCGAGCAACTCAATGAGATTCTGCTGAAACATAACATGCAAGAAAGCCGGGAAGGCAAGCAAACTACCGCTGTGCTCAACCTGGCAGTTGCTCACAACGATTTTCTTTATCTCGCACATGTTGGATTAACTCATTCGATCCTCGTAACTCAAAACGACGTGCAGGATTTCAGCGACCTCCAGGCTGCCGGCCGCTATTTGGGTTTGAGCAAATCCATCGCTCTACGCTTTTTCCAAACCCAACTTCAGGCCGGCGATATTCTAATCTTATCAAACCAGCCGCCGGAAAGCTGGTCCTCCAGCGCATTATCCGGTAGCACGAAGCTTCCGATGGACCATTTCCGCCGTAGGTTGCTCAGTCTGGCTGGAGCTGATATTCAAGCGGCTGTGCTTCAATTTCAGCCGGGTCAGGGCGGGATTCATTGGCTGAAACCGCGTTCCCCCATGGCCCAAGCCGGTTCTGAAACTGCCCCAGCCGTACCTGCATCGCCAGCAAGCGTAGTTCCTGAGCCTGAAGCCAGGCCGGCTATCCCGACCATGGCGGTGCCTTTTTCCAAAAAACCGGAAGAGCCTGTTGAGCCCACAACCTCCGCCCCACTTGAGGCCGGTCAGAAACCGGCCCAACCAGAGGTTCCCCCCGAATTAAGCCTGCCATCCATTCCGGCCAGTCTCCTGTTTCCGCCGGCTGAGAAAAAAACCGACTCGCCATCCAGCCCGCCTGCTCAAATGTCTTCTGCCACCCAGGGGGGTATTTTCTTAAGCGGCGAACGTCTGGGTGTGCCTGAGACCCAGAAATTCGTTCAACCTGCCCTCACTCCTGATCAACCGGCGGACACTGTAAAAAAGCCCTCCCCAAAAAGTGGAACTGAATTTTGGAAATCTTTCCGCCAGCGTTTGAGCGTTGTTTTACAGGCTGGAAAATCTTCACGGCCTCGCCAACCCAGGAGCAGCACGGCTGACATGGTGGCCAGGTTGTTACCCGGTAAACCTGAGCCGAATGCCAGCCTTCCCACTTCACTGCTCTTATTTATCGCTATTGCGGTTCCGCTGGTGGTAGTAGCCATCTCCCTGACAGTTTACTTCCAGTCAGGCGCTTCCCAACAATACCAGATCTACTTCCAGCAAGCTCAAGAATATGCTGCTCAGGCTGCTGGTCTGAGCGATCCCATTCAAAAGCGCAACGCCTGGTCGCAGACCATCTATTGGATTGACAAAGCTGAGGGCTACAAACAGACGGCCGATTCCAAAGCGCTGCGTACCCAGGCCCAACAAATGTTGGATTCGATGGATGGCATTACCCGCCTGAACCTGCAGCCGGCTTTGCCGGGCGGTTTCTCGACCTCAATAAAAATTGTTCACATGGCAGCTTCCAATGGGGATGTGTATGTATTGGACGGTAATCAGGGACGTGTGCTGCGCATGTTTATGACCGGTACCGGTTATGAAGTCGACCCACAGTTTATCTGCGGGCCGGGGCAATCCGGATCTCTCTATATCAATCACCTGGTCGATCTGACCACTCTGCCGCCCGGTAATTCTCAACAGGCCACTGTCCTTGCAATGGATAGCTCAGGGAATTTACTGTACTGTATTCCCGGCAGCCCTCCTTTATCGGCGCCGTTGCCTCCTCCTGATAAGGGGATTGGCGATATCACAGCTTTTTCGCTGGATCAAGGTGATTTGTACGTGCTGGATGGCCAGAATAACGCCGTCTGGATATACAATGGGCAAAATCTCGGTTATGGTGACCGGCCTCAATTATTCTTTGACACTCCAGTTCCACGACTTTCAGATGTGATCGATATGGCAGAAAATGGCGGCGATCTTTATCTACTGCACGAAGATGGAAAAATGACATTGTGTACATATAAGTCGGCCGCCTTTGCTTCAACGCGCTGCCAGGATCCTGTCAAGTATGGAGATCAACGCCCGGGACATAGCGGGCAAATGCTAACCTTCCAGGGAGCTCATTTTGTTCAGATGGAGACAACCCAGCCGCCGGACTCATCTCTCTATATTCTGGATACCTCCGGACAGGTGATTTATCATTTCAGCTTGCGTCTCAACCTGCAAAGGCAGTTACGACCTGAAGCTGGCCCTGGTGCTTCCTTACCCAGCGGCTCACCCAGTGCATTTACTATCACATCCGACCGGGTAGCCTTCTTTGCCTACGGCAACCAGGTATATTCTGCCAATTTGCCATAAGGTTAAATAATAAGGCGTTTTCCGTCGGGGGAAGAGCGGAAAACGCCTGATAAAAGAGGATTCTGGATCGGTTTAGTTTGCCGTGTTGTTCCAGAACCAGTTGTAAGCGAAGAAACCGGCGGATGAATCCATCCGGATGGCAATCTGGCTTTGACCCACTAAATCGGCTGGGATCGAGTAGGTTGCTGTGAAAGAACCGCCGCCGTTAGAATCGGTCGTTCCAACCACCTGGCCGCCTTCAGCCAGTGTACCGAAAGGACCCATGCGTACCGTAAAGGTTTGGTCGGGTGGGAAATTGTAGGTCCGGATAGTCACCGAGCTGTTTTGGGCGACACTCTGAATGCTGAAGGTTGGAATGCCGTAGTACGCTGGTCCTGGTGTCGGGCTGGGACCTGGGGTTTCTGTTGGGCCTGGGGTTTCTGTTGGGCCTGGAGTTTCACTTGGACCAGGGGTGGGAGTTGGACCGGAGAGGTTAGCGTCGTTATTCCAGAACCAGTTATAGGAGAAGAAACCGCCGCTGTCCGCATCCATGCGGATGGCGATCATGCTGCTGCCTGCTAAGGCTGACGGTATGTTGTAGGTAGCCTGGAATGAACCGCCAGCACCCGAATTGGTCGTGCCCACTACGATACCGCCAATCCCAAGCGTACCAAAGGGGCCCATACGTACCGTAAAGTTTACATTGGCTGGGAAGTTGTCGGTTAAGATGGTCACCGAGCTGTTTTGGGCAACGCTCTCAATGCTGAAGGTGGGGATGCCGTAATAGATAGGTATGGGGCCAGGGGTTGTGGTTTCTGAAATATTGTTATTTGAATTCCAGAACCAGTTATAAGCAAAGAAGCCACCCACGGTTGAGTCCATTCGAATAGCGATACGGCTGCTGCCTTGCAAGTAGGCGGGGATGCTGTAAGTGGCCTGGAATGTGCCACCTCCAGCCGAATTCGTAGTAGCGACCACGGTACCACCAATTGCGGCCGTGCCAAAAGCGCCCATCCGCACGGTGAAGTCCAACCCAGCTGGGAAGTTGTTGGTTATAATGGTGACCGAGTTATCCTGGACTGCGCTCTCAATATTGAAAGTGGGAATGCCCCCATAATATATTCCGTTGTAATAATACGGGGTGGCGTATGGCCCAGGGGTTGTGGTGGATACAGAGGCGTTGGTGACGTTTGTGAAAAAGTTGTATGCAAAGAAGCCGCCGGTGGTCGAATCCATGCGGATTGCAATTGTATCACTGCCTTTCAACGCATCCGGGATCGAATAGGTGGCTTCAAAAGTGCCACCTCCATCCGAATCTGTGGTGGCGACTTCGATTCCACCGATTGCCTGTGTTCCATAAGCTCCCATCCGTACCTCAAAAGTGTAGCCGGCTGGGAAATCAAATGTTTCGATGGTGACACTATCGTCCTGTACAACACTTACAATGTTGAAAGTAGGATAATACTGAGCTTTAACCGGATTGGCAAATGGCAGCACCATACCTGCTACCAGCGCCAGCAGCAGGGCCAGCTGCAGTACTCGAGTTATCACCGTTTTTAAAGCAAAAGGTTGGTTGTATAAGCTGGGTATCATTTGAGCGACCTCCTTCTTATTCTGCTTCAATGTTCAAATCATATTCTTAGTATAGTATGGTAATCAAATAAAATACAACAATATTAGACAATAATTATGTATATTTCCGAATTTATCTTGTTTTAAGCCTACAAATTCCTGTCAAAATTCAACAAATTCCACTTTATGGGTTGTAAATTTGCGGCATCAGCCAGAAACCGCGATCGTCCGTCGAAGAGCCATTGTTATTCTTCACCACCAAAATAAAGGTTAATGTTTGATTTACGTACGGGCTTAGGTCGATGTTGATTGGGGTGATCGTGCCGTTGGCGGTTTCTATCCAGCTACCCAGGCTCTGCTGATTACCGCCGTTCGCCGTAAAGTTTACCTGGAAAGTAATATTGCAATTTGGACTGTTAGCCAGGCATCCGACCGCCGTGCTGAAGCGGTCTCCCACTCTGACAGTATAGGATGGAAAAGTTCCGGAAATCATCCCATCGGCGCCGTTATTTGGAATAACGATTAAAGCCGGGGAAGTGTTAAATGTTCCGTCTTGTAACTTGCTGGACATCGATAAAATGACCGATCCATTTGCGAAGTCGTTAATCGGGCTGGGGCAGTTAAGATACGAAACCGAACTCTGCCATTGAGCCTGACAGTAGATGGAAGTCAATGTGAAGGGGGCGTTCGTATACTGTGTGGTTGGAACGAAACCAGCTACATTGATTTTGACCCAAAAAGGCCCGTTCGCATATTCGTTAATCCCAAATGTAGCGCCGCTTGTATTGCGCAGCATCCACAAACCGGTATAAGCTCCCGGAATTTGCGGCGCAACCAGATTCACCGAAAGGTCAACCAACTGGCCGGGCAGTACCGGAGCACTCAGGTTGATAGCCGTGGAACCGCCCATAGCATTGCCGCCTGCGAAAACCAGCGCATAATCGGTCGTCCAGGTGCAGGTTCCGTTGTTCTTCAAACGCCAGGTCTTGGTGAACGGTTGCCCGGCAGAAAAGGTTGAGCCGTCTGCTACAGTCATGTCATCGATATACATGGCCCAGTCGCAATAGGTGGATGCCGGTGTATTGGTTATGAGCACCGGCG
Source organism: Anaerolineaceae bacterium (assembly GCA_035315125.1). GTDB lineage: Bacteria > Chloroflexota > Anaerolineae > Anaerolineales > Anaerolineaceae > DATFYI01. The sequence continues at coordinate 5,675 of DATFYI010000148.1, forward strand.
TAGCGCTGGGTACAACCGCTGTGGGGGTTAAAGTGGCAGTGCTGGTAGGTGTTTCCGTAGCCGTGGGGCTACTAACCACGCTTGGCGTAATGGGCGTATTGGTTGGAGAAAGAGGGGTAGGGGTAAACTGCGAAATTTGCGTCAATTCGGCCACCACCGTGTTATAGGCGCCAAGTGTTTGCATGGCGCTCACAGTCTGGACAACCTGGGTAGCCGGTAAATCCACTGCAGATTGGGGCTGTGCCGAGGTTGGCACGGGTTTTTGAGCCGTCGTTGGCAAAGAGCAAGCCACCAGCAACAAAGAACTTGAAATAATTACGAATGGGATGATTAGTTTCCAGTTCATCTGAAACTCAATTCTCCTCCTTAAAGACGCCTGAAGAGCCCGGGAAGTTCCCGAAGTGATTTAATAATCATTATATACATTTATAAAAATTGTACATCATTAGAAGTCAACTAAATTTGAAAATAAAAACAAAAAAGACCCTAAAGGAATTTATATTTCCTTTAGGGTCCAGTATCGGATTATTATTGGCTTATGCTTCCGTGAACTGTCCTTCGATCACGTCACCTTCCGGGTTGTTCTGTGGATTATGTCCATCGTTGGTTGAACTACCCGGTTGAGCTGCAGTAGATTGCATGATGCGTGAATAGAGCTGTTCCAGTTCGCTGGACAGCCGTTTGATCCCATTCAGATCATCAGCGCTCATAAGCTTGCGTATCTGGCTGATCTTTGCTTCAGCTTCGCTCTTTAAACCGCTTTCGACGTTGCTATTCTCGCGCAGCGCTTTTTCGACCTGGTAGATGATGTTGTCGGCCTGATTGCGTGCTTCCACCAGCTCGCGCAGGTGGGCGTCTTCGCTCTGGTGCTGTTGAGCTTCCTGAACCATTCGATCAATATCAGCTTTGGTCAGGTTAGTTGAAGCGGTAATCTTAACGCTCTGTTCACGGCCACTGGCCTTATCTTTTGCCGAGACGTTCAGAATGCCGTTTGCGTCAATATCAAAAGTCACCTCAACCTGTGGCAGGCCACGCGGCGCCGTCGGGATACCGTCCAGGCGGAAGCGACCCAGGCTCATATTATCCGCAGCCAACGGGCGTTCACCTTGCAGCACGTGGATGTCCACAGCAGTTTGGTTATCCTCGGCGGTCGAGAAGACCTGGGTTTTGCGTACCGGGATGGTCGTGTTTCGATCGATCAAGGGTGTCATCACACCCCCCATCGTTTCAAGTCCCAATGCCAGAGGAGTTACGTCCAGCAGTAGGACATCCTTTACCTGGCCGGATAGTACACCGGCTTGAATGGCCGCTCCGACTGCCACGACCTCATCCGGGTTCACGCTCTTATTCGGCTCTTTGTTGGTCATTTGGCGCACCAGTTCTTGTACTGCCGGCATACGGCTGCTGCCGCCAACCAGCACTACCTCATCAATATCCGCCGCACTGAGCCCGGCGTCTTTCAAAGCTGCTTCGAACGGGCCGCGCACCCGGTTTAATAAATCTGAGGTCATTTGCTCAAAGTGGGCGCGGCTCAATTTGAGTTGTAAGTGGCGTGGGCCATTTGCATCCGCCGTGATATACGGCAGGTTAATCTCGGTTTCCATTAAGCTGGAAAGCTCGATTTTGGCTTTTTCGGCTGCCTCACGCACTCTTTGCAGGGCCTGACGGTCAGAGCGCAGATCAATTCCTTGCTCCTTCTTAAACTCATCCGCCACCCAATTCACCAGTTTCTCATCCCAGTCGTCGCCACCTAAATGGGTATCGCCGCTGGTCGATTTGACTTCGAACACACCTTCGCCAACCTCAAGAACGCTTACATCAAACGTCCCACCACCTAAATCGAACACCAGTAT